>DUZQ01000001.1 GCA_013349435.1 Planctomycetota bacterium
CCCATAGCCCAAAGAACCGGACTGACCCTGGCCCAGCTTGCAATTGCATGGGTTCTGAGGCGCCGGGAAGTAACGTCGGCGATAGTCGGTGCCCGCCGTCCCGGGCAAATTGCCGAGACAATTTCTGCCGCAGACAAAGCTCTTGGAGCGCAGGACCTTGCTGAAATACAAATGCTGCTGGAACGACATAAAGGAAAAATGCAAAAGATAAACACCTTTGAAACCACTGGTCATAAAAGGCCTCGGGGGACACCCATAAAGGAATACTATCGCACAGAAACCTTTAAGGAGATGTCCGGCGTACAACAGCCTGATAAATAGAAAACCCACGGTGTTTTTAGGACACCACATATCGGCTCTTCTTGTCTGAAATCATTATTACACAATCTTTAGGACGGAAAAAATTAACTAAACACAAAAAACACCTTACAGATGTCCTATAAAAGCAATGGTAGGGAGGCGTAAGGCGGTTTTTTGCGGACATATTAAGACCCCTTAATATAATATTGTACAAAAAGATATATTTGCTTGACATTTGGCCTGCAATCTGATATAATGATGATTGAACATTGGGGGTTAAAGATATGTCGTTTGTGACAATACAATTCATTCATCTTGTTTCGGCTGCGGCCAAAGCTCGTCCTCCGCCGATGACCTGGCGAGAAAACTATCTCGAACCCCTTCTGCCTTGACGACAGACGGTGACCCTGCTCAAAATCCTTGTAAACCTTGCCTGCCACGTCAACCCAAAAAGCTACTTCACGTGAAACTCACCCAAAAATGGACACGTGATTTGCACTAATATATACTATTTATTACATTTTCAATGAAGGGACGGACAGCATAAAAAGTTGGTAAAATAAGTTACTATATCGGCTGATCGGCCTGTTTTCGCGTAGCTTAGCTACGCGATCAAAGTGCACCTTGGCTCCCGGCCGGGCCGGGGGTCATAGTAAGAAACTTATTTGGGGGGCTTAGTAAGTTTCTTAACTAAAGGGTCTCTGCTCAGGGGACGCAGAGACCCTTTTATTATTTATCCTCCCGCTCATTATAGGACATAAACAACAGTTCATCGAGATATTTGAAAATCAAGGTTTTTACAAAAAATTTTCACTCACAGCCGCCTGTGAGTTTTCTGCAAGAAATTCTGTTACTTACAGTGGTATATGAAGTTGCGAGGAACAAAAACGAAAACTCACAACCACTTGTAAAAAAGGATTGAAAAAAATCAGATTTTTTTATTGACATACAACATATCGTGGTTTAACATCTTCTCAAGCTAAGTATAGGGCTACAGTGAGATTTTCTACAGGTCAAAGTACAGGGTGTTTTTCTGGATAAGCCTGTGAGATGCCCATTCTGTAAAAAAGACCGGGACAAGGTGATAGACTCTCGCTCCAGCGAAAGCGGGCGGGTTATCAGACGGCGACGACAGTGTCTGGTCTGCGCCAAGCGCTTCACGACTTACGAAAAGATCGGGGACAGCTTCAAGCTCAACGTCATAAAGAAAGACGGTTCTCGTGTTCCTTACGACAGAGACAAAGTCATCGCCGGGTTGCAAAAGGCCTGTTACAAAAGGTCGGTATCGGCAGACCAAATCCAGGAAACCGCCGACAAGGTTGAAGAAGACGTTTTCAAGAATCATGACAAGGAAGTTTCGTCACGATTCATCGGCGAAAGCGTTATGGCGCACCTTCGGGCTATTGACAAAGTCGCCTATATACGTTTTGCGAGCGTTTATCGCGAGTTTACCGACGCCGGTAAATTCATTGAGGAAGTGAGTCAGGCAATTGCCGAGCCCAATCTCAGCAATCAGCCGCATCTGTTCGGCGATTAAAACGGTTTGAAATTGGGCGGGGTAATGTTGCAGGGGCCGGTCAGCATGGAGGACCAAGCTGATGCAACTAAAAGTAAAAAAAGCTGATGGTAGCATTGAGCAATACCTGCACACGAAGGTCATCGGCACCTTCAGCAACGCCCTGGCCCTGATTGAGGAGCCGAACGTCTTCGCCGCCGAGCAGTTTGCCGATGCGATAACGTTTTATCTTTACCGAAGAAGAGGTGTTTTTACGGTAAGCACCGATGAGATACATTTGATGGCCCAGGCTGTTTTGAGCGCCACCGGCTACGAAAATGCAGCCCGTGCCCTGAATGAACATCGACTGAATCGCCGGATGAAGCGAGGGCGTATTGAGGTTGTTGACGGTTACGAGGCCGACAGCGGTAATGAACCCGCAGGCCTGTGCAGGTGGAACAAAACAAGGATAGTCGAGAACCTGGTTGGAAAGGATAAAATAGACCGGAATATGGCAAGAGCTATTGCTTCTTCGGTGGAACAGAAGGTTTTAAATCTCGGTATGACGAGAATTCGCCGAAGTTTGATAGCCGAGCTGGTCGCAGCAGACACGGAAGCCTTCCTGATTGTAAGTAAGCAGTTGCAGTTCGCCGTATAAGGTCTTATCAAGATAATACGGGAAAGGACACCCATCTCAGACAGCGGCCGAACGGATGCTGTCGGTCGGATAACAAGCGGCAGAGGCTAATGCTAAGGACAGACTGGTTCTAAGGAGAGAAAAAATTTTAATTTTAGACCTTGCTTGAGCCGACAAGCTGTCTGAGAATATTTTAGTATGGCCTGCGCGGACTCTCCCGCGGTAAACAATTATTGAAATCAACGCAGTAATATTAAAGTGTGCACATATGTTAGCTTGACGAACAAGGCCGTTCTATCAGATATATTTCCCGGCTTCAGTATCAACAACCCACGTAACTTTGTCCATCACGGGCCACAGACTGTGTACCGGATACCTTACCTCGTCAAGCTCACTTTGCATTACATCTCTTAAGATGTCAGCCTTTTCCGAACCGGATACAAGAATAACCAGCTTCGAGGCCGCACAAAGGACCGGATGCGTTAACGTGATTCTGCTGTAATCACCATCGGCAATATAGACCGCGCTGACCAGGGCCTCGGTATCAAAGCGGGCGTATGAATTCGGAAACAGCGACCCGACATGACCATCCGGGCCCATCCCGAGCACCATAAGGTCAAATGCGGGTACCTGGCCGGGTGCCAGACTAAAAACCCGCCGGATAGTGTCGGCGTATTCGCTAACGGCTTTTGCATAGTCACTATAGTCGGCGGGCACCCTGTGAACATTACCATCGGGGATAGGTACCTTACCTAAAAACGTCTCGGCTGCAAGTCTGTAATTGCTGGCCCGATCATCGGGCCGAACGCAACGCTCATCAACCCAGAACAACTGAATCCGGTCCCACCTGATTTTCCCGGACTGGGCCTCGCCGCCCAGAAGCTCGAAGAACCTTGTGGGTGTATGGCCGCCTGATATCGCAACGGTAAAGGCCTCTTTTGTCTGTATCGCCTTGTTTGCACTTTTAATGAACATATCCAGTGCGGTAACGGCAAGGTCTTCGAGCGTTGCTACATGAGTGATGTTATAATGTGTATTTTTCATAGTCTCCACAATTCGACCTCCCGATTTAGAACTTCATACTATTATCATTGTTATCGCCTCTTTTTACAAGATAATTCCGCTAAAAAACAAAAATATTCCCCGACTTTCTTGCTTTTTGAAATTTTCTATGCCCTTTAAGCTTTTGTTTTCTAAGAAGTTAAGCCGACAACAGCCGCTCTGTCGTTTGTTCATTTTCTGCGTTTTTCATCGAGAAAAGACTGGAGAATAGACGCCGCCGCAACTGCATCAAGCCGTTTTTTCTTCTTTTTTCTGGTGAGGTCGGCACCGGCAAGTTTGCCCTGTGCATCGAAGCTGCTGAGGCGCTCATCCTGAAAATGGATGGGTACATCAATACTGTCTTTGATACGCTTGGCAAAGGAACGTACGAGCTTCGCCCCAGAGCCGGCCGTTCCATCCATATTGAGCGGTAATCCCAATACAATTGCATCAACATTTTCGAGTTTGACAATTTCGACGATACCGGCAACCAGACAATCCCTTTTCATTGTCAAAACTTTCAGAGGCGAAGCAATCGTCTCTCCGGCATCACTGACAGCAAGACCGGTACGTTTTTGGCCGTAGTCGATACCAAGGTAACGCATAAGATACTTTCTGTGCGCCCGTGTGTCTTAAAGGAATTTATCACCGCTTCGGCTGTTTATCAGTTCAAGTAATTCCTTCAAACGATGCGTTTGATCGATATGGCAAACCAGGGTGGCATCCGGACTGTGTGCAACCACCATATTCTCCAGCCCTATAGCGGCTATCAGATGTCCCTCGTCCTCGGTAACCACAATGTTGTTCTTACTGTCGAGCAACTCGCTGTGGCCCGCCACAACTATGTTATTATTAAGGTCGGAACTTATAATGTCGGCCAATGCCGCAAAAGAGCCCATATCGAGCCAGCGGCAATCGAGCTTAATAGCGCAGACGTTTTTTGCCTTTTCCATAACGGCAAAATCGATACTTATCTTCGGCATTTTCAGGAACCATTCCCTGAGAGTCTCGGCTTGTTTGGGCCCGTCCCAGTCGGCCTGTATCCTTTTAAGAGGCTCAACCGAGGCGGGAAGAAACTCTTTGAGCCCGGCAAGAATAGTCTTTGCCTTCCACACAAACACCCCGGAATTCCAGCAGTACCTGCCGCTTGCTACATACTCCTTCGCTGTGGTTCCGTCCGGCTTTTCTCTGAACGAATTTACGGTGAATATCTCACGCTCACATTCCGGGCAGTTTTTTACCGGCCCAAGCTCTATATACCCCAATTGTGTGCTCGCAAACGTCGGCTTTATCCCAAAAGTAATCAGGGCATCAGGCTCATTTTTTACGAAGGTAAGAGCATCCTTCAGGGCCGCTTGAAAAACCCGGGCCGGCTCGATGAGCTGGTCCGCCGTAACCACGGCCATCGTTGCATCTGCATCGTATCTTGCCAGGATTGTTGAAGCCAGACCGATAGCACCGGCCGTATCACGGATGGCAGGCTCGGCGATAACGTTATCATACGGAAGCTCGGGCAGGTTTTCACGAACCAGGCCCGCGTAGCCCGCATTAGTAAGGACAATTATATTTCTGGCGTCAAACATCGGAGTGAGCCGCTCATAGCAGCGGCGAAGAAGTGTCTGGCCGTCCAATAGCTTCAGGACCTGCTTTGGACGCGACTGACGACTCAGCGGCCACAAACGTTTGCCCGTGCCCCCCGCCATAATCACCACATAATCCATTATTAAATCCTTCCAATCTGGAAACCAACCGGGTAAAGCCAAGAATATCAAACCAGAAACTTTTTGTCAACTTCGGTTAGAGACCGAATTTGCCTTGCCAAGTCTCTATCTTTCTTGCCGGGCTTTCCCATCAGAGCGAACGTAGCTTCCTTACCTAATTCAACAGCGGGCTGGTCATACGCATTGATCCTGAAAAGCAGGGCGGTGAAGGATGTTGCCACCTCGAACAAATAAATAAACTCACCAACCGTACGGGCGTTTACCTCGGGGAAAAAAACGGTAATACAGGGTCTTTGGCTGTCCAAAAGGGCGTACTCGGTAGCCGTCTTTTCGCTGTTTAACAGCACGCCCATGTCTTTTTCAGCTAAATAACCAAGCTCAGGCGCCGGCGCCGGCGCCGGGCCTGTTTTAAGGTCTCTGTTGAAATTTTCGACCTGCAAAAAGGTAAAAAGTTTGTCGTTCGGCCCTTCACGATAGAGCTGCACCTGACTGTGCTGGTCGGTCGCACCTAATGCCTTAACGGGTGTTGGGCCGATATCGACCTGCTTGTCATCGTGGCCTTTTGCTTTGCCCAGACTTTCGGCCCAGAGCTGCCGATACCAATCGGCTAAATCCCTCAGCGCGTAAGAGTACGGCATCATTACAGAAATATTTTTGCCCCGGTTGTAGTAATGCCAATTTATAGCGGCGATAACAGCAGCGGGATTCCTGGAAAACTCCTCACAACGGACTCTTTTGTCCATATCTTTGGCGCCTGCCAAAAGCGAATCAATATCAATGCCGCACATTGCCGCGCTGAAAAGTCCTACGGGGCTAAGGACACTAAATCGCCCGCCGACGCCTTCGGGCACAATGAGCGTTCTAAAACCCGCATCTTCACTAATACTGCGAAGAATCCCTTTTGTTGCGTCGGTGGTTGCGATTACCTGATTTCGCAAACCCTCGGAGCCGATTTTATCAAGGAGAAGCCTGCGAATAATCATAAATTGAGCCGCGGTTTCTACGGTTTGGCCGGACTTGCTGATAACGTTGAAGATTGTTCTGTCGAGCCTGCCGGCAACCCAGTCCAAAAACGAACCAAACTGAACGGGGTCAACATTGTCGAAAACAAACAGCCTCGGCCTGCCTTTCCTCTGAGCATCGTCAATATTATACATATATGGATTCAGTGCCGTTTGCAGTGCGATATTACCGAGAGCAGAGCCGCCTATCCCCAAAACCACAAAGTTTTCACACCTGCCCGCAAGCTCGCTGACAAGCTGCTTAACGTCGGCGGGATATTCGGTGTTATACGGCAAATCTCTATAGGGCGTCCGGCCGGCAGCCCTTTGCCGATTCAATTCGGTAATTAGTGGGCCGGTTTTAGAGCTCCGGCCGTCAAATTCGGCAACAAGGTCGTCAAACTGCGCGTCGGTGATACCGTTTTCTACACCAATGACCTCGGCGGTAACATTTTTGTAGTACAGGCGAATACCGGACTCTGCCATTTCATCTTTCCTTATTATTCCGCACCGATTCTTGAAAGCCTGGCGTATCTTACCATCAGGGTCTTTGTTTTTCCAGAATTGAATCTTACAACCACTATGCTGCTGGCGCCCATATTATGAAATTCCACCACCCTGCCGATGCCGAACTTCGGATGCCCGACCAGCTCACCGATTCTGAATTTACGACCGCCCAATTCCGATTCCGTATCGACTTGAGAAAAGGACTCGTCGAATTCATCATCTTCCAAATCATCCTCCGCGGCATAAGGACTGTAGCCGACCTCGTAGAGGAACTCTGACGGAACCGTCCTTAGATACTGTCCGCGAAAAATCCTTTCGCGGGCATAGCTTATATGCAAATTATCCTTTGCACGTGTGATACCGACAAAAAACAAACGTCTTTCTTCTTCAAGCTCATCTTCACTGTCGCGGCTCCTTTCGTGCGGCAAAAGGCCGTCCTCCAGTCCTACAATAAATACGTTTTCGAATTCCAGCCCCTTCGCCGCGTGCAGCGTCATCAGCGAAACCTTCGGCGCCTCGGAATCATACGCATCGGTATCGCTGTACAGAGATACCATCTGCAGATAATCAAGCAGTGACGGCGACTCGGCGTTTTCATCATAGAAAGTGGCCGCGTTGATAAGCTCGCCGATGTTTTCAATAGCCGTATCCCCCTTTTCGCCGGTGGATTCAAGGTGAGCTACCAGACCGCTCTCGGTAAAAATCCGCTCCATCAGTGGCGCGACCGGCCCGTTAACATCTTTTCTGAAGCCTTCTATCATATCAGCAAAACCAATAAGTTTTGCCTGTGCCCCCTTGCCGACTGAATCGATACCGCCCGCCTGCCCAGCCGCTTCACAAAGGCTTACCCCCTTACCCGAAGCGTAAACGCCGACCCTGTCAAGTGTCGTCTTGCCTATCCCCCTCGGATGCGTATTCACCGCCCGCATAAACGCAACATCATCGGCAGGATTTACAGCCAATTTCAGGTAACCGAGCATATCACGAATCTCTTTACGCGAGTAAAACTCCAGTCCCCTAACAATCTGATACGGAATCTGTCTTTGTACAAACGCCTCTTCTATTACCCTGCTCATTGAATTGACGCGGTAAAAAACCGCAATCTCATTCAGATTGCCTCCTTGTTCTGCAAACCTGGATACCTGCCCGGCAATAGCCTCGGCCTCGGCCTTTTCATCGCTGTAAGAAGCGATAACAACATCCGCCCCACGCTCTCTGGTAGGTATCAGGGCCTTTTGTTTTCTCTTCATATTTATGGAAATCAGTATATCGGCCAGTTCAAGTATATTTGGTGTGCTGCGGAAGTTTTCCTGGAGTCTGACGACCAGCGCATTGGGCCAGTCATTTTCAAACGCTAAGATATTGCCGATATCCGCCCCGCGCCAGCCGTATATCGACTGGTCCGGGTCGCCGGTTGCGCATATATTTCCGTGCTCAAGTGCAAGACCTTTGGCAATCTGATACTGGGCGTGGTTGGTGTCCTGATACTCATCGACAAGCAGGTACCTGAAACGGTTGCTAAGCTCGATACGGATTTCTGGTCGGTCCCGCAGCAAAAAAGCGGTTCTGACCAGCAAATCATCGAAATCAAGAGCGTTATTATTTTCGAGAATCTTTTGATAACTTGCGTATATGCGAGCCAGGTTCTTTGTGAAATAGTCATCAGCATATTCTGCAACCGATTCGGGTGTCTCCAGGTCGTTCTTAAGACTTGAAACACCTGCAAGCATCCTGGCCGGAGCAAAATTAGTCGTATCAATCTGGCACGCCTTAATCGCTTCTTTCATGCAGCCGAGCTGTTCTCTTTCATCGTAAATACTGAAATTTGGTTTAACGCCAGCCCCATCTGCATACCTGCGAAGTATTCTGACGCAAAGTGAATGGAACGTACTGATATGCACCCCCCCGGCAGCACCGAACGCCGCGACCCTTTCTCGCATCTCCTCTGCGGCCTTGTTGGTAAAGGTTATCGCGCATATATTGTGCGGCCGAATGCCGGAGTTTATAAGCGCTGCTATCCGGGTGGTGATGACGCGTGTCTTTCCGCTGCCCGGCCCTGCCAAGACGAGAAGGGGCCCATCCACATGAAAGACCGCTTTTCTCTGTGAATCCGTCAGTTGCTCCATCGGTATAGCCGACCTCAATCCTGTTTCCTCCATAAATTCAACCTAACGTTTTATGCTCTGTAGAAAACCTGTGAACATTGTCATTCTGAACGGAACGAAGTGAAGTGAAGAATCTCTGGCACACGAAGGGTTAAGGCTCTTCGCGGAGCCTGTCCTTGAGCGAAGCGAAGGGCTCAGAATGACGCCTATAAGGTTTTCTACAGATCAATGTTTTTACAATTTTTCCTGGGTGCTGCTCTTTTCCCCGAAAAGGGTGCTTACCGTAATATGCTTCACATATCACCAATGACAAATATCCCCGCGAAGCGTTTCCATCAAATATACAATATAAAATGCTTGTGCCCGCGCAGGCGGGTATCAAATCTACAATCGAATTGGCCTATTAAACGATACCACCGGTTCATTGTCAAATATCATTCCCGCGACATTGTCACCCCGGACTTGATCCGGGGTCCAGAAGCCCCGAACTCAAGTGAGGGGTAAATAATTAAGCCGGGTGCCACTGTCAAGCGATAGCTTAGCCCTTTAGAATAGTTCCATCTTTTTCGCCTTCGGCCCTGGGTCGATGCCCGGGACAGGCTCCGTGATAGAAGTAATACTGATCTGGTGCATCTTTAACTATCATAATAACAGGCTCATCAATTCCCGGGCCGTAGATGAATTTACGTTTTAATGTGCCATCTTCATATTCAGCAATAACCTGATCACCGTCATAAGAGTACGGTCTCATAATACCACCTACCAGATTAGCAAACGGAAAATATCAAGTTGACTTAAGTCCACCTCCAATTCCATAAAGTCGCCTGCGAGATAGTAACCATACGACAATTGATAATACTATGGCCATTGATAGAGTAGCCGCGGTTGGGACATGTGAATAGAGCAAAATTGCATCAAAAAAAATGATCACCGAATGCATCATCGTTAGCCACCATGCATAAGCTCTCCCTGTAATCAGACCATATGCACAAATTAGCTCTAAAACTGCACACAGCAAATAATATATAGCCGAAGTAAAGTTCGAATCAAGAGAGACAAGTCCGAATAGAACTGACGGAGAGTAATCAGGATTTAAATTAAGCAATCCAAAAAGAGATAGGGCTACCATGAAAAAAGTAATGATTGCGCCGCCAACAAAAAGCCATGCTATGATTCGAACATCCAAAGGCATCCTTCTACCGAGACGTCCTTGGTTAAAATCAAATTCATCTTTCGTATCCATTTTACATCTCCATTTAATTATCCAGGAACACTAAGAATCTCATTGCTCTGAATATGCTACCTTTCTTTCGATCCTTTTGAAAAACGTTTAATCCTATTTGCAGACTTTGGGTCCTTCGCTATCACCATCATCAGGAACAGCGATATCTCTAGCAGCCTCCTCTTCTGGAAAGAAGTGAACAGCCTCGAGGTCATCTTCTGCTGCCCTCAGATTTGCAATCGCCATGTCAAAAGAAGCTTCAGCGTGGTTTCTGGCCCGTGGTCCCAGACCAAGAGCTTCGTCCAAAACCTGTGCTGTCTTTCCTATCGTCTCGAAATCTACTGTCCAAGATATGACGCGTCCACTTGGAAGAATAATCGTACCAGTTTGGACACCTAAGCCTTCGAGATTTGCCACGGGTGTAAGGAAATTACCTACTATCCAGAAAAAGCCGCCTTCTGCTGCCCAGGTTCCCGCTGCTGCAACATAAGCCCATCCCCTAATGAATCTACCCGAGCTTTGGATATCCTCCCAAAAAGACAGCCCCCATGGATCAATCCAATTAAGCGGATTATTTCCTACGTAAGCATACAGGTTTATTCCACCTAAATATCCAATCGGATCGGTCTGCATAAATCTGCCGAGTTCGGGATGGTACATGCGGGCGCGGTAATAGTACAACTGCGTCTCATCATCGAAACGCCTGCCGGTGAACATGTAGGGATTTGAATAGTCGCTCGTCGCTCGTGGCACGTAGCTCGGTGACATTATCTGCGTTTGGCCGTAAGCACTGTATTCGTAACGTTCCACAATATTGCCGCTTTCATCGGATAATGCAACTACACTACCCAAGCCATCGAAATGATAATAGTAGTATTTACCTGTAGCTACATCAATCATAATAACAGGCTCATCCATTGCCCCGCCGTAGATGAATTTATGTTTTAATGTGCCGTTTTCATATTCACCGATAACCTGGTCGCCGTCATAACAATACTGCTTACTTATGCTTTTAATTTTCTGCGGCCTCCTTTTCCCCCGTTTCACCTATATTGTAAAGTTTTCTTCTTACGACTAACCATATGATTATCATTATACTAAATAAAATGGCAATGCTTGTGCTTATTGGAAAATCAGGTAAGCCGAAAAGTGAGTCTACTACGTTATGAAAAGAAAATGCAAGTGCAAACCACCATCCAGCTCTATACCCTTTCCGCAGACCATAAGCGTATCCCAAACATGCTGCGGCCATAATAAAAGAGTGTACTGAGGCGGTTAAATCTGAACTCACACGGAAAATTCCAAAAAATACACGACGTTCATAACCTGAAGGATGGTGAGCAATGCCGAACAGGATGAGTGTGAAAACTAGGAAATGCATAAGTGCGGAAATTATTACTAACCACGCGACAATTTTAACATCTAAAGGCATTTTCTTCCAAGTCAAGGCTTCTTGAAGTTTCATTTACTATCTCCATATGTTAATGACACACACGATAGTCTCTACTTTTTCTTACCTCCATACTAGGGGCAAGCTTTCCATGAACTGTTATCGTCATTTTGCCACTCACCAACAGCTCTCCAGACCCCATTTTCATCCTGCTCCCATTTATATGCTAAATTACCCGGTGCAAAACCACTTTCCAAAAGGGCTCCCCATGCACGCGCAAAAGATTCATTTGAATAATCCCTGAACCATTGCCCAAATCCCGCATCAATAAGCGCCGCTGCCTGACCCACTGGCGTCAATTCAACTGTAATGGGGCCCGTCCATCCACCATCCGGAGTCGGGAGGGCAAAAGTCACCGGACCTAAGTCACTTAGCCAACTAACCGGATATGCGCCATAGCCGATTATACCTGAAGTAACACCTTCAAAAGCATAAACCCCAGCCAAACCCAAGGATGCAATTTCATTCGCCCTGTCTATGAGTCCCGTTAAGAAGTTTTCTGCCTTTCCCCAACCTCCCATTCTTTGAGAAGGTCGGTCGAGGAGTCCAAAAGGATCTATCCAATTAAGCGGATTATTTCCTACATAGGCATAAAGGTTTATACCGCCAAAGTACCCGATTGGGTCGGTTTGCATAAATCTGCCGAGTTCGGGATGGTACATACGGGCACGGTAATAATACAGGCCGGTTTCGTCGTCGAGCCTTCGGCCGGTGAACATATAAGGATTTTTGTATAAACTCGAATCTCGAATTTCGAAATCCGAACTCATGATTTGAACCTGGCCAAAGGGGGCGTATTCGTAACGTTCGACGATATCGCCGTCTTCATCGGATAATGCAACCACAGAACCCAAACCGTCGAAATGGTAGAAGTAATAATCGCCGCTGACTACATCAATCATAATAATAGGCTCATCGATTGCCCCGCCGTAGATGAATTTACGTTTTAATGTGCCATCTTCATATTCAGCAATAACCTGATCGCCGTCATAACAGTATGTGGTTTCAGTGCCGCCTGGTATCACCTTTGCAATCCGCCTGCCAGCGTAGTCATAACAATACTTAGCCACAGCCGAACCGCCGCTTTCAACCTCAATCAGCCGATTTTGGCTGTCATAATTATAAGTGTAATTACCATCCCCTGTCAAGTTGCCGTTATTGTCATAGCTGTAGCCGGTGCTGTCCACATAGGAATACTGATACAAGCTGTTGCTGGTGTAAGTTGTCTCAGCCGTCCCGTCATGGCTGGTTGAGCGATTACCCACAGCGTCATAATCGTATGCACTTGTTGCATAGTAATCATACAGAGCCTTAACTTCGCCTGCCGACAATGCCCTGTCAAATATCATCACGTTGTCAATCTTTCCGTATTTTTCTTGAATTTTGGGCAATTTTATTGTATAATGGGTTTTTTAACTGATACGGGGTATCAATACGCAGGGAACACAAGGTGAGAGGGAAATCAGCGTATTTTCGTATGGTCATTGTGTGTCTGGCCGGTTTTTGGTGGCCGACCGCTGCGAGGGCGGATTTGATGGCAATCTGGGATTTCGGCCCGGACGCGGACGGTTACACGACGGCTCCGACAACCGAGTACGTCATCGGTACGCCTGTGTTGGTATTGTTCGGCGGTGAGCTGGATGCCAACGGCAAGGAGGGAATCGACTATACCGACGCAGAGGGCTCCTACCACGAAGCGGGCAGGGCCGGGGCCTGGAATAACGTTACAGCCGACTCGGAGTGGTCGGTAACGATAAACACAACAAACTGGCAGGATATGGTAATAAGGTGGGATTACAACTCTGAGGACGACCCGTGCGACTATGGGCCGGAGAGTTTTGATTTTGACTACAGGGTCGGCGGTGCCGGCGGCTGGATAAGAATATTGAGCAACCACCCTATCACACGGGACTCGTTCTGGCACGAGTTCAGCTATGACCTTGGATTACTGACGGATATTGAGAACGAATCGATTGTACAGTTTCGGATTCGAGACCTTAATCAGGGCACCGAATCCGGCGGTTACTTCAAATTAGATAATATCGAGGTGACCGGAACCACCTCGGCGTCTGTTTCGCTTCTTTCACCCAACGGCGGAGAGCGACTTATTGCAGGTTGCGTGGATGTTACATGGGAAAATACCGGCCTTATCGAAAATTTGCTCATCGAGTACTCACCCGACGCCGGTAGCGAGTGGCTCACAATCGACACAGCACCGAACATCGGCCTGTATGAGTGGAAGGTAACCGATGCCAATTCGACCCAGTGTCTGGTTCGTCTCAGCGATAAAGAGAATCATAACACAGCCGATACAAGCGACTCGGTGTTCACGATATACCAGTGCGCTTTGGCCTATGATCTGAACTGCGACTGTTTTATCGACCTGAAGGATTTTGTTCTTTTGGTTTCCGAGTGGCTGCAGTGCGGCGACCCCCTTGATTCGGACTGCATTCAATAGCAAACCCGAGTACAGCCGATTGAAAGAGGTCATTCCACAGCGGGCAGGCTGTCTAACATCGTCTGGGCGTGAATGCTGTAAATGCTTTTCGGATATAAAGCAATAAAATTGGTAAGTATCGCCCTGGCGTCGGCAAGATATGTTTCCTTCCGGCCCGGTTCTGTCTGCGGGTCCTTCCACAGGGCAACCTTCAAAAGGCCTAATTCATACAAAGCCTGCGTACCACCGTCGGTGTTGGCAAATTTCTCGCCTAATTCTTTAAGCTTCTCGACCTTTAGCTGCGCATCCGGTATCAGCATAATTTTTGCAAGCAGCACATTATCGCGCAGAGGGCTTTTTTCGTCGGTTTCGGCTATGAGACGGTTGAGCTGTTTGGGATAATCCAAGCTGTAAGGGTTAAGTAGAATGAATTCCGCCAGGGCCTTTTTCGATTGTTCGGACTCGTTGAGGTTCTGCCCGTTGACAAGCTCGATGAGCTTCTGGAGTTTTCTTTGGAGGTCTTTAAGCTTAAAGGGCGTCATGGCGGTTGTGGCGGGCGGTGCAAAAGCACTTGAAAACTTGCCGCCGACAGGCTGGTTTTGTTCCAGAAGCTCCAAATGCTCACTCAGCATCGCCTCGGTCAGCTCGCAAAGCTCCGAGGCCTTCTCAAATTTGCCCTGACCCGCCAGGTGCATCGCAATACGCCACCTGGCTTCAAGAGCCTCGCTGCTTTGGGGGAATTCGTCGTAAAGCTTATACCATATCGGAAGCGTTTCACGATGAGGGTGGTCACTGTAAAAGCTCAGGACTTCTGTATGAGCGAACTGCCGGATGTTCGGACTGTACTCGTTCAGCATCGCCTTGTAATAAAGTGCTATCGGCATTCGCTTGCTTGTCGGTCGTTTGTTTATGAACAGATTATACTGTCCCAGAAGTTGTTGCCTCTTTGCCTGGAAGTTAAGTTCCTCGGTCGGCTCGAACCAGTTCGGCCAACGGTCGTAGCCCAACTGAATCTGGATTTCCTGCTTCAACTGTTCACGCAGAAGAATCGGCTCGGTGGGATAGAAAAGGCCCGTCAAAAAGCTTTGTGTCCCGGGCTTCTTTATCGCCTTGTCGATGGCTTCTGTCATATTGTGGTCATGAAACTGTACAACCTCCTCGGGATTGTTGCCTGCTATGTACAATTGATAATCGAGTTCCGCGAAGCTGATTTTCCACTGGAACTCGCAGACCGTTATTCCCAGCACTAATGCGGTCACCACCCATATTAAACCCGGTCGATAGCGGGTGAAATGGCCTATACCTATTACCATTCCTGCGATTGCAAGAGCGGTAAGCCACGCGCAAATCCAGGGCGCAAAGGAAAAGCCCAATCTGATTGGGTCAACGCTCCTGGCGCCTCCGAACAATGCCCAGTAAACCAATTGTGGCGTTATGCAAAGGGCAATCGCTATGAATCGGGAGCGAAATCGAAGCGGACGGCATGCTACCGCCGTGCAACTTACCAAAAGGAATACACCGAACAAGGGAAGCCTGGCAATGAACGCGACAGCGAGTATCATCGGCAAACTGTAGCGAAAGCTTAAAAGTTGCGATACAAGGACAGGGCCAACGGCTAAAATACCCATAAGAAGACCCAAAATAAGTATCTGCCAGGGGTATTCGTAAATGCTCAGGGGACTTACGATGAATCGGCCCAACCGCCACGCCTCGGTCCCGGTCAAATCCTGGTCGCCGAAGCTCAGTGAAAGAAAGATTCCGGTCAATATCTTCGACCAGAAGAGACATGCCGCGACGTAAACCACCACCGCAAGCGCCCAGCATCTTCGCACATTAGCATGGCTGTAATGCAAAGTCGGACCGACTGTCATAAATGACTTGGGCAATCCGTTCGATTTTGCTGTATTTTTATCCGCCATAATTTTCGACATCGCACACAGCCGCTTTGCAAAAAATCAAAAGACACTGTGCCTCTACAATATCGTGTTAAAACTTTCTGTCAGAACCGTCAAACGTTAGTGTGTATCAGTGCCGCGCTATGTCTTCATTATAACAAAAGACAGTAAATAGTAAATAAAAACTTGGGTGGTTTATGCTCGAATAATATCGGCTATTTTCATAAGTCTGCTGATATTATCCCGCTCGGCCTCACCGAGTTTGCTGTAAATGAATTTTATCGTTTCGGTTTGTTCGGGGATGACCACGTGTTCTAAGACATTGACCCTCCGGCGTGTCATCTGCAGCTCAATAGCTAATAACTGGGCCTGCTTTTCCTTTTCCGCCAGCTCAATCAGACTGTCAAAGGCCCTCTCAAGCGCCCGGAGGGCTACATCAAGCTCGCCGCTCGTCGTGCTGAATCCGTAACACATAATGTCGCCGGAAATCTCTTTCGCCAGGTTCGGCACCTTAACACTCATTATGCTCGAAAAATTTATCGCAAGGCTGAACTTTTTTGTCGGGACCTCCATCGCGGCCCGCATATCCTCCGGCTCCATCGTCGCTCGGGCCATCATAAAACGGCGCGAGCACCGCAGCAGCTCTTTCTCGACACGCTTGCGGAGGGGTTCGATGTCCCGTGCAATCTGGACGAGCTGCCTGCATATTTCATCGCGTTTCTCACTGAGCAGCCGATGACCTCGCGTAGCTAAGGCCACACGCTTGCGAAGCCGAAGAAGCTCCATTCGGGTTGCAGTTACATTTTCAAGCATACATTCGACCGTTTAATCAGTCAAAACCCCGCGTTTAACGCGGGGCTAAGTATTATTAACTTTTCTGAATCGGGGCATATACTTTTCAATCAGCTCGGCGTCTATACGCTTCAACTCCGCATCGGCAAACATGCTCAAAAGCTCCCACCCCAAATCGAGCGTCTGCTCGGCCGTACGGTTCTCGTAATAGCCCTGCGAAATATACCTTTGCTCAAATTCATTAGCGAAGGTCATATACTTCTGGTCATCCGCTGAAAGAGCCGCTTCGCCGAGTATGGTTGCAAGCTCCTGTGCTTCTTTGCCGCGGGCATATGCAGCGTAAAGCTGATTGTAGAGGTCCGCGTGATCCTCGCGGGTCTTGCCTTCGCCGATGCCCTTGTCCTTGAGCCTTGACAGGCTCGGAAGCACGTCCACCGGCGGGGCAACCGCCTTTCGGTGCAACGGCCTGGACATGATTATCTGGCCCTCGGTGATATAACCCGTAAGGTCCGGTACCGGATGGGTCTTGTCGTCTTCCGGCATTGTCAGCACGGGCACCATCGTTATCGAGCCTTTCCTGTCCTTGATTCTGCCCGCTCGTTCATAAATCGTGGCAAGGTCGGTATATAAATATCCCGGATAGCCCCGTCTGCCGGGCACCTCTTTTCTTGCAGCACTGATTTGACGAAGGGCCTCACAGTAGTTGGTCATATCATTCAGTATAACCAGCACGTGCATATCCAGCTCAAAGGCCAGATATTCAGCTGCGGTCAGTGCAACCCTCGGCGTCGCTATACGCTCAATTGCCGGGTCATCTGCGAGGTTTACAAAAAGCACCGCCCGCTCGATTGCACCGGTATCCGTCAGGTCGTCGATAAAAAACTGCGCCGCTTCGAAGGTGATGCCCATCGCCGCAAAGACAACCGCAAATTCCTCGCCTTTACCTAAGACCGTCGCCTGTCGGGCCAACTGTGCGGTTATATCGTCATGAGGCAACCCGGAACCGGAGAATATCGGAAGCTTCTGCCCGCGAACCAACGGATTAAGCCCGTCAATCGTGCTGATACCGGTCTGAATAAACTCGTTCGGAAAATCTCTGGCGTAGGGATTTATCGGATTGCCGTTAATATTCATCCGCTTTCTGGGAAGTATTTTCGGCCCGCCGTCTTTAGGCTCTCCGGTGCCGTTAAAAACACGACCTAATATATCCGGCGAGACCGCAAGCTCCATCGGTTTACCCAGAAAGCGGACGGTGCTCCTGTCAACATTTATGCCTTCGGTCCCCTCGAAGACCTGGACAAGGACCTTGTCCTTTTCGACCTGCAATATCTGACCGTGCCGAACCGTGCCGTCGGCGATCTCGATATCGACAATATGGCCGAACTTGGCCGAATCAACCGACTCAACCAGCATCAAAGGCCCGTATATTTCGGCAACTGTTTGATACTCTTTCAGCATCTCATACTCCTAACTTCTTATCGCGTATTGCGCATTACGCATTACGCACGACGCATCACGCTAACGTCTGCAATTGTTTCATCTGCTCATCCACGGTTTTGCGTATTCGGGCTATTTTCTCGCGCTGGTCTTCAGCGATGTACTTGGCCCGTCCAATTTCCTCACGGACCTTCAAGCCAAATATGTCGGCGGTGTCGGCACCGGCCTCGATTGCCGCCAGGCCCTGCTTGTGAAAGTGCAGTATCGCCGCCATCATGTCAAACTGTTTGTCGATTGTGCTGTACGTGTCAACCTTGTGGAAGGCGTTTTGATGCAGAAAATCCTCCCTGATGCTCCTTGCTGTCTCGAGGGTCATCCGGTCCTTGGCCGATATTGACTCGGCACCTACCAATCGCACAATCTCACTAAGCTCGGCCTCCTCTTCCAGCAGACTCATCGCCTCCCTGACCATCACAGCCATCCGCTCGCCTTTGTCCTTGTCCTCGAAGCATCCTGAAAGGTATTGCTTGTAGAAAGAATAGCTCGTCAGCCAGTCAATCGCCGGAAAGTGTCTCTGCTCTGCTAATCTGCCGATGAGCGACCAGAACACCTTCACAACGTGCAGCGTTGCCTGCACCACCGAGTCGGATAAATCCCCACCCGGCGGGCTGACCGCCCCGATAACCGAAAGCGCCCCTTCACGCTCGGGCCCGCCGATACATACAACACGACCGGCCCGCTCGTAAAAAGAAGCAATCCTGGCGGCAAGGTAAGCTGGATAACCTTCTTCGGCGGGCATTTCCTCCAGCCGTGTGGATATTTCCCGCATCGCCTCGGCCCATCGGCTGGTACTGTCGGCCATTAGCGCTACCGAGTAACCCATATCACGGAAATACTCGGCGATTGTGATACCTGTATAAACCGATGCTTCTCTGGCAGCAACGGGCATATCGGAGGTGTTGGCGAAAAGAACAACACGCTTCATCAAAGGCTCGCCGCTGTGCGGGTCCTTAAGCTCCGGAAACTCCATCAAAACGTCCGTCATCTCGTTACCACGCTCGCCGCAGCCGACATAAACTACGATGTCAGCCTCGACCCATTTGGCTAATTGATGCTGTACTACCGTTTTTCCCGTTCCAAAGGGACCCGGAACACAGGCGGTGCCTCCCTTTGCAATCGGAAAAAAGGCGTCTATAACACGTTGACCTGTTACTAAAACCTCACGCGGTGCCAGACGCCTGGCAACACTTCTCGGTCTTCGCACAGGCCAGCTCTGCATCAGCTTCAACTCCGTCCGTGAACCGTCTTCATTTACAACCGCACCTACAGGCTCTTCGACGGTAAAATCACCTTCAGCTAATCCTTCAACGGTCCCGCTGATACCCGGCGGAATCATTATCTTGTGCACAACAAGCGTTGTCTCGGCAACTTCTCCTGCAAAGTCCCCGGGCGATACCTTTGTGCCGTTTTCAATAGTCGGTTTGAAGTGCCATTTTGTCTCCCTTTTAAGTCCGGGGACCGTGCTGCCGCGCATAATATGGTCACCCTGGCCGCCCCGCAATACATCCAGTGGTCTTTGTATCCCGTCGTAAATACTCGAAATAAGACCCGGGCCGAGTTCTACACTCAGCGGCGCACCGGTATTAACGACTTTTTCACCCGGGCCGACACCAACGGTGTCTTCATATACCTGGATACTTGCAAGGTCGGCGTGAAGCTCCACGATTTCACCGATGAGGTTCTCGTCTCCGACCCGTACCACATCGTACATCCGGGCACCGGTCATCCCCTCGGCAACAACAACGGGGCCAGCCACTTTGATTATTGTTCCGTTTGCTAATTCGCTCATCTTATAAAACCTTCATAATTCACTATTCTGTCAATCAACGTATCTCCCACCACCAGACTACTAACTAACTGGTGCGATTCATCGCACCCTACACGATACGTTTTGCTCAATGCGCACTACGCACCACGAACTACAAACTAATCCGCAAATATATTAATACCCGTTGCAATCTTCAGCAGCTTTCCCAAAGTTTCGGTTGCAAAGCCCGTCGGCTCGGTTGTAAAGGGCACTATTACAATACAGGGCGTAGCCGTCTTCTGAGTTTTTTCAAAGGCTTCGGCAGCAATCTCCGCGACGTTCTCAGCGGCGACTACCAGGGCATATTTACGTTTCAGTATTTCTCCGGCCGCGGACAAAATATTACCGGCATCAGACTCCACCGCGAAAGTATCCAAACCAAGCGCAGCAAAAGGCATCACAAAATCCGCATCACCTAAAACCGCCGCCTTACCTTCCATTGCACACCTTTAACTTTACATACAAAATGATATTTTTTAGCGACACCCGTCATTCTGAGCGTAGCGAAGAATCCCAACCCCTTGCATTCCAAAGATTCTTCACTTCGTTGCGCTCCGTTCAGGATGACGGTTTTGACACCCTTAACCATTTACCATTTACCAATCACCAATCTCAATTTTCTCCTTTGTATTTGTCATTCCGGGCTTGCTCGCCCCCCGCAGCCTTGTGCGAAGGAGGGACCCGGAATCCAGTATCTGAAAGACCGAATTTGTGCCCCCACTTTCGAGGGGACAAGCTTGTCGGGAACGGCAAAATCTGTAAACTCTATTTTTAGAAACAGCACCAAACTCAATTTTCCCCTAAGCGGTCGAGAATAAATTTTGTATCCATCTGATTCTTTTTACAGGTCAGCACCATTCGGACCATCCTGATTTCATTCTCTTTCATTAACAAAAAAGCGATAACCGGCTGAGGCCCTGCCGTGATAACCCTCGTGGTTTTCAAAAAGCCCATCATATAGTCCTGGCAGGCCTTTTCCAGATGCAAAAATGACTTTTCGGAAACCAGGTACCCCACCCCGGCCTCTAAGACTCCATGGTATGGGGTGGTATAAAACAGACTCGCCAGGGCCTCGTATCCGACATCGAGGCCGTGCTCAAGGCGTCCGATTTCGACAAATCCGCCCCGTATAAACAAATTCGGATCGTCCCGCTCGGCCATTTTAAGCCGCAGCATCGTGCGAATATTCGTTAAATCTATCTGTATTCTGAAAAGCGACTCACAAAAGATACTTCCACACCACCGGGCCGCCCGAAGCTTATAGGCCCAGGCCACTTTGTCGATGCCGTAATCGATTCGGCGAATGTCCTTGTCCTGGTAATAACCCAAAACAGCCTCTTCAACGGCTTCCTGAAGATAATCCGGGAATCGTTGGTAATTTTCCTGTTCAAATATCTCCCCAAACTGCTCAGCCGGTACGCTGCCGACGTCGCTGTAGTCGGTTCCTATCGGCCTTTCGGTTACCACCCGCCTGACAGCCAATCGCATATTTGCAAAGTCTTCACGTGCACGAAGAAGCTCCACCAGCTTATCATCCAACATCAAATCTACAAACAGTTCCCGCACCGCCGAGCGCCTTTCAAGAAGCATTTGTTCCGCCGCCCCCGGACTCTGAGCCGCAGAGGTCATGGCATATTCGGTCCCGCTTAACAACTCGACAGCCGATGCGAAGTCCGCAGCCTCAGCCATGTTAACCATCGTGCTTCGTGAAAGCATCTGTGTTTCAAGAACCCGCACCTGTGCCGTCGCCCAGATATATCGCCAGTCCTCATCACCGACGGACGGATACCGGTAAAAATCTATTATGCCTTGTTCCCGATTCAAATCCATTACATTCACTGTCAACTGTTATCTACCAACTACGAACCGGTGCGATTCATCGCACCCTACGAACTACGAATCAGGAACCAAACAATTCTTCGGCCAGTTCCATCTCGAATTTGTCTCTTGCCGCCGCTAAAAGTACCTCGACACTTGCATTAATCCGAATCCTGCCGCGCCTCAAAATAAATCCGCCCTCAATATCAGCCCGCTCCCGGACTAACTGGATATTCCCTTTATAACCCGGTCCGAGCTTACGATTGATTTGCTTTATCATCTCGTGGCCGATTCGTTTCTCACCGGCGCCGACCAGAACCTCTTCATCTCCGCTCTGGACCGCTTTTGTCATCAGGGACGTTATCAGGCTCTCATTTTCTTCGTCCGAAAGCTGCTTTATCCGCTGACCAACCTTTTCAATTACCTCATCAAGAAGTGCGTTTTTTGCCCTCAGAATCTCCTTTCTGATTTCCATCTTCGCTGTCGCTAACATTCGGGCCTGCTTATCTTCACCCGCACGGGCGGCCAATTCTTTGGTTTCCTTTTCGTAATCTGCTAACTGCGACTCAAGCCTACCCTGGGCCTGAGCCGCCTTTTCGCGCGCTTCCGCCTTTATTTTTTCTGCTTCAGCATTTGCCTGGGCCAATATCTTTTCCACAACCTGTTCTGCATTCATAGTAAAATATCCACTTTGCGCAGCAACTTATTTCAAAAATAACGAAACTCTGCTACAGATTTACACCACGCCGTAGCGCCGGCTCACACCAGAAGAGCACCGGTGGCCATTGTCGAAATCAGCCAGCCTAAGACCGCGTAAATCTCTACCATGACCGCATAAATCACACCGGCCTTAAAAGCCATCTCCGGCCTTTTGGCAGCCATCAATATACCCGCGGCACAGACCCTGCCCTGATGGATGCCCGACACAAGGCCCCCGATTGCGATCGGAAGACACGCCGCAAAAACCGTTATCCCCTTGGCGATTGTCAAAGATACCGCCGCGTCACCGGTAAGCTTGCCCAGCATCGTAAAGCCCACAAGAAATCCGTAAATTCCCTGTGTGCTCGGAAGAACGACCATCAAAAACAGTTGACCGTACCTTTCCGGCTTTTCGCTCAATACACTCGCAGCGCTCTTACCGGCCGTAGCAACACCGATCGCCGAACCGATACCAGCCAGAAATACCGCAAAAGCTGCCCCCAAAAGGGCTATCGGTAATCCAAATACGTCAATCTCCATTGTCAAAAGTCTCCTTAATTAACCTGCCTCTTTGTTAACATAAATGTGTCTGTATCGCTTGGCGAACGGCTCGAACATCTTGCCGCCGCCCTCGAAAAACTTCGGGAAAAACTCCACATACTGCAATCGAAGCGTGTGGACGAACGCTCCTAAGCCGCTGATAAAAATATTAAACAGATGACCTCCTAAGAGCACCACTATCGCAAGCACGATGCCGATATACTTCACCTCACCCGCCATCCTTGCCATCTGATTGATCGCCGTCGCAAAACCCGCCGTTACCATCCCCAACGCCATAAGCCTCACGTAACTTAAAGTGTCCCCTATGTAGAATATCGTACTGAACAGATTAAAAAAGCCCATACCGAGCCTCGCCGCCCAGCCGCCTTCTCTGTGGCTCAGAACGAAAATTATCACCGCCGGAACAAACGCGGTTTTAAGCAATATCCCGCGAACTGGTTCTGATATGCCTACTTTACCGCCGAACAGGTATGCCACCAATAAATTCAGCATCAACATTAGACTAAGGTGTTCACACATTGCCCCAACATAATCTTTCCTCAACAGCTTATCAAAGAAAGCTATTGCTAAACCGAACTGCAGTTGGAAGTACCCGATCACAAGTGCCAGAACAAAGAATATCTGGGGCTTTTCCATCGGGTCGAAGCCGAACTTCAGTATCGCCGCCCTCGCTTTAACCAACGGCCCCACATTCAAAAGCTGAATCGCATCGCCGAACCACCCACCCGTAAGAGCACCTGCAATAATCGTAGTAACCGAACAAAGAACCATCAGCCGGGCGAATTTCTTGTCGCCCTGGACCTTCCTTAGAAAATACAAAGAACCTGCAATCATCAGCAGGCCGTAACCGGCGTCCGTCATACAAAGACCGAAGAATATCGCAAAGAACGGCGCTAAAAATGCGGTCGGGTCAAGCTCAAGATAGTGAGGCATACCGTACAGCCGCGTTATTACCTCGAACGGGCGAACGCCTCGACGATTTTCTATCTCGACCGGCGGCTCCTCACCCTCACCCGGCAACACCTCCGTAACGGTCGATGCTGAAAACGACCCCACTATCTCGGCCACCTGCGGATAATCTTTTCTCCTGACCCAGCCCTCGAACAGCATAACATTCTCGGTCGCGGGAGATGTTGCTTTTGCCTGTTCCCTCGCCAAAAGATTCTGATAATGGTCGTAGAGTATTTGAAGCTTGAGCCTGTCTTTGGCAAGCTTTGCCGCAGCGGTCGTCGCCTTGCTTAACTTGCTACTTATAACCTCCAGCCGACGCTCGCAATCGGTTAAAAACTCATTCACCGTCCCTGTTATACCCTCGAATCTTGCAGGCTCAAAATCCCCGCTCCGCAGCACCTTCTGGACCTCGCCGGCCGATTCATTCATACACACTATTACACAGGCATAGGCGCTACTCGTGGCGCCGACCTGCTCTACCGCCGCTCCCAATTCGTATAATTTTTCCGCCACCTCTTCAAAATGCTGATAACCGACCAGCCCTGTTATACAAGTAGCGGTTTTTAGTTTACACATCTCAACGGGCGGTGTAGGCAGTTGCCTCCACGGCAACAACGTTTCGAATGTTCCCTGCAGGTTCTCAAGTTCGGTGCCGAGTCGTTCTATCTCGGCTTCAAGTTGACCGGCTTCATCGCCGATCCTGCCCGCTTCGACTCCGCTTACAACCTCGGAATAATGTACCTTGTTCACAACGACCCGGGGCTGCAATATGCTCACCGGACCCTTGTCGGTTGCATATAGGCTCAAAAACGCCAGAGACCTCTCCAGCTTGCCCACCATATCCTCAAGGTCTTTCGGGCGTTCTATATCAATCTGAAGCTCCGGCCAATCCTTCGTAATCATCGCGCGCTCGGCGTCTAAAAGCTCGACTATGCCCGCCTGCTGGAGCTGCTCCAAAAGCTCCGCTGCTTCACCGCGGTAAGCGGCAATCAAAATTTTCATCATACGCGCTACAGCCATCGCTATTGTCTCTACAAACTACCAACCACGAACTACGAACTCAATATATCCCGCATTATTTTTTCCACGCAGCTTTCCATCTTTCCGCGGGCCTTTGCTTCGAGCCGACTTCTTTGCTCCCCGGCCTGTGCCTTCAGTTCGGCCACCTCTTTTTCACAGGCCTCTTCGGCCTGGGCCACCGTCTCGGCAATCACCTTTTTTCGCTGCTCTTGTGCCCGCTCAAGCACATCGGCCTCTTTGGCCCGGGACTCTTCGACTATTTTCGCCGACTCGGCCTTTGCCTTGTCAATTATATCTTTGGCCTGCGATTCGGCCTCTTTAATCTGCTTTATAAGTTCCATATCAACTTTCCTGTGATTAAGTATCGAGTAGCTAAATGCCGTCCCATCTTTTGGACTATACGGTCTCCACCAGTTCTTTCTGTTCCATTGCCAGGATAATCTGGTCGGCTAATTGCCCGATATTGAAAACCGAATTATCCAGCATAAGGTTAAACGCAGGTTCACGGGGATTCTTCTGTTCGTAAATCTTACGAAGGTGAGCACGTTGCTTTTCCACTTCTTCGATTCTTGCCACCGCTCCTGCGCGCGTCAGCTTCTCCCGCAAACTTACCCGGGCAATACGCCATTCCTTAGGAGCCTCTATCCTGACGCTCAGCCCCCCGTCCAAATCTGCCGTGGCAGCCGTACCCCCCTGGCCGATTATTATGGCATGACCCTCGAACGCTGCTGTACGAACCATTATCGTTATCTTGTTGCGTATCTCATAGCCGTCCGGGATCCCCCTGTGACGCATCCCACGGAAAAAATCCTTCAGAATACTCGTCTTCGAGAGCCGTTCCTTCTCGATGACCTCTTCGGTAAGACCCGTATCCTGGGCCAATTCCTTAAGAAGCTCCTTCTTGAAGACCCGCCACTTAGTGTCCCCGGTACGCTCGTCGAGCTTTTTGACCAGTAAATCGCCCAGCTCATAGCCGTCGCAGCCGTATTGACGCGATATTGTGATAAAAGGCCCAGGCTGCTTCTTCTCTATCTTGTCTAAATTACCACGAATATAAGATGATAGTGTAGGCTTAGGCATCCTTACTCGCTCTGAAACTAAAAACTAAAAACTTAAAACTAAAAACCGATAACCACCCCTCGCTCCATCATCTCACAACTTAACCAGCCCAACCCCGCAAGTCAATCATAATTCGCGCAAATTTCCAGCCGACAGACACCTGTATTTCACCACGCAGCCCCCAGACCTTTGACCGAGGTAATCCCTATCTTGAGCCGGTATTCAGTCGTTCCGGATGCTGATTCGCGCCACTGCGCTTTTGTTTTGGTAATTCGATGATATTTACAAAAGCCGAGCCGCGCGATAATACCAACAGAAGCCGAGCCGCGCACCCGTCGAGACGCGGTCTCGCCGCGGCTGAAGCGGCCGAATCAGGGGGCGGAATAAAATTATCTTTCGGGTGGCTTGCGCCGCCGCGCTTTTGTTTTGGTGATTCTATTGTCATGCCGGATTTAATCCGGCATCCAGTTAATTTAGCCCCGCGTTTCACGCAGGGTCATTCTGAGCCCTTCGCTTCGCTCAAGGACAGGCACAGCGAAGAATCTCAATTCAATATAAAATCTAAAATCTATAATGCTTGTGGCCGCGTACCAGTCGAGACGCGGTCTCGCCGCGGCTGAAGCGGCCGAATCCTGCCTTAACGCAATACGCGACACGAGAACCGAGCGACGAGCGACGAATATGTTCCGACCACGCCCACAGTCATCCTGTGGGTACAGTTAAAACCTCTCAAAATCACAAGCTGTGAGAAATGCAGACTAAACAGAATCGATGATGTCGAGGATTTTTTCGAGTGAGTCGATTGCAAAGTCGGCGTGGTCGGCGAAGCTTTCGCATTGTTTGTGGGTTTTCAGCAGGACGGCGATGGCGCCCGCGGCCTTTGCGCTGAGCATGTCGAAAAGATAATCGCCTACGACAAGGGTCTCAGCGGGTGCGACAGCAAACCGGCGGCAAAGCTTCAGAACTCCAAAGGCATCGGGCTTCACGGGTCCGTCTTCTCTGTCAACAACAGCGTCAAAGACAAGGTTGTGTTTTTTGGCAATGGCCTCGGCATTAGCACGCCTGTTGCGGGTCAATATGCCGATGCAGATATCCTTTCGGCTCAGGGCGTCAAGGACCTCCCTGGCACCGTCGTTAAGAGTGGATTCGGCTACCGCGAGGTTTTCATGAGATGTGAGTATATCTTCGGCTCGTTTCCTCTGAGGTGGTGTCATTTTTTCCATAGCTTCGAGAACAGGGCCGGAGTCGGTCGGCAGGCCCATTTCCTGGCGTATCGCGTCAAAATCGAAGAACGGCCTTGTTATTGTGCCATCCAAATCGAATATAACAGCTTTTATTGTCATAGTCTCAGTATAACAGATGGGCTTGAAAGAAAAATTAAAAATCAAAAAGAAAAATGAAAATCTAAGAAACCGCTCCGGTACACCCGGTATCGGATGGTACAATTATTAAGTCGGGACGACAGCCGCCTGAGCAGCATAAAATAATTGTATCGAGGACCAGGTTGAGTTATAATGTGGAGAAGTAATCAGTCCGAACAATTTTGGCCGATTTTGTAAAATAAGAGCAGGACGATTGAAATATGAAAATTAAAACACAAACAGGAGCTTAAAATGAGTGAATTTTTTCCAAAGATTAAAAAAAAGGTTAAATATGAAGGCCCGGATTCAAAAAATCCATTTGCATTCAAGCATTACAATCCGAAACAGAAGATAATGGGCAAGACAATGGCCGAGCACCTTCGTTTTGCAGTGTGCTACTGGCATACATTTAAGGGCTTAGGCTCCGACCAGTTCGGTGGACCAACTATCATCAGAGAATATAACAGCTCCGGCGAACCTATGCAGGTAGCCGAGGATACGATGCTTGCTGCATTTGAACTGTTTACCAAACTTGGTGTGGGCTTTTGGTGTTTCCACGACAGGGATATTGCACCCGAGGCAGATACCTTAGCTGAAACCAACAAACGGCTGGATCAAATTGTAAAGCTTGCAAAGAAACTCCAGAAAGATACCGGCGTAAAATTGTTGTGGGGGACAACAAATGCCTTCAGTCACAGGAGATTTATGGCAGGAGCAGGGACGAATCCATCACCTGCGGTTTTCGCCTATGCTGCCAGCCAGATAAAAAAGGCAGTTGAGATAACAAAAGAGCTAAACGGTGCAGGTTATGTTTTCTGGGGTGGAAGAGAGGGCTACGATTCGCTATTGAACACGGATATGGCAAGAGACCTCGACCATTTGGCGCAACTTTTGCGTATGGCTGTTGATTATAAAAAGAAGATTCGCTTCAAAGGCCAGTTCTATATCGAGCCTAAACCCAAAGAGCCGACAAAACACCAGTACGATTCGGATGCGGGCAACTGCTTTGCTTTCCTGCAGAAATATGACCTTGTGAAAGACTTCAAACTCAATATCGAAGCCAATCACGCAACCTTAGCCGGCCATACTTTCCAGCATGAGCTGCAGTTTTGTGTAGATAACGGTATTTTAGGGTCTGTGGATGCCAACAGGGGGGATTTGTTGCTTGGGTGGGATACCGACCAGTTCCCGACCGATATTTATGATACCACCCTTGCGATGTACATAATCCTAAAAAGCGGCGGTTTTACGACGGGCGGTTTGAATTTCGATGCGCACGTCAGGAGGCAGTCGATTGACCCTTACGATTTGTTCCACGGCCATATTGGGGCGATGGACGCTTTTGCAAGAGGCTTGAAAAATGCGGCTAAAATGCTCAGGGAGGGAAAATTTGAAAAAGCGCTCAAAAAACGTTACGCCGGTTGGGAAACGGCCCTTGGCAGGAAAATAGAAAACGGCAAAGCCGGTTTTGAGGAGCTTGAGAAATATACTATTAAAAATGGTGAACCGAAGCTCGCGAGCGGCAGACAGGAGTTGCTTGAAAATATTCTTAATGAATATATCTGAAAAGGCTTTCACTGCTCCATAGAAAAGATACAGATGTCATTCCGAACCCTTCGCCTTAGGACAGGGTCGATGCAATGACATAGCCAGCGAATTGAGATTCTTCGGTTTCGTCTTGGAATGACCCCTAACTTTATTGGGTGCCCGGACAAGCAGACTGTATTCGGCCGCTTCAGCCGCGTCGAGACCGCGTCTCGACGGGTGCGCGGCTCGGCTTCTGTTATAAAACGAAATTCGACTTAGCTCAAAATGACTATTACGCATGTCTGAATCCTTCGCTTCGCTCAGGGTATGTCCAACGGGTAAAAATTTGCAATAAGGCGGCCAGTTTGGTTATTTTGAGGATGGGGAGTCCTTTTTCCGAAGGTAAAGAACTTTAACAGAGTCTTTGCGGGGTGCATAATACATCTTCATATCCTCGGTATGCATGAACATCCATGGGCTGGAGTAGCTTGTGCCGTTCTTCGTGAAGACGATGTCATCTGCAATGAACACGGCCGAGTGAAGTAGCCGGCCGGCGTCCAGGTACAAAAGTATATCGCCCAATCGCAGTTCATTTTTGTCGATCTTTCGGTAGGCTGATTCGATTCGCTGTTTGATTTTTGCTGATTTTCCGTAGTCATTGTTGATTTCGAGATTGAAGAAGTTCAGGGAGGTCCAATGGCAGTCGCGTTCTACCGAGCTGTCGCCGAAGTCGTGGTCAAGGTCCGGATACATGTAAATGTGGCGGCGGACAAACGGAGGCAGAAGATGAACGACGTCCAAAGAGCGGTCGCCGGGCCTGTTTCTGATGCTTTCCAGCAAAGGGTATATTTCTTTGGCTCTTGCCCCCCCTCCCCAGTACTGTGCGAGGGCGTGGGTATCGCTGTCGTCGGTAATCCTCAATTTAAGAAGTATGGTTTTTTCACAAGAAAGTGCCTGAAATACCTCTCGCCGCTCGGCATTTGTCGGGATATTTTTCATAAGTATAGGCATATCCGCAAAAAAAAGGATGTTGCCGTTGCGATAGACGAGTTTTTCGAGCAGGACGCGGGTGGATTTGGAAAGGTTTACACCATACATCCATTCGTTCAGTGAAGGCGAGGCGTAGCGATGCACTTTATCATGGGCATAGTTGATTTTGTAGGTGGACAGGCGGTTATAAATGTAGGCGCGTGCTTCCGGACTCAGGTTGATGATGTCGGATTTAGAAGGTTCAATTATAACCCCAGCCGAACGGAGGTTGGGGCGGATTTTCTGGATGAGCGTTTGTCTTGTTTGTTCGGGCAATGGTGCGTTTGCGATGAATTGTTTCAAAGTCAGTTCGTCCCATTCGGGGAAGTGCCATTTTAGGCAATCGGTGGCTATTTGCAATTCCGGCACATAATCTATAGGCGGAGCTATTCTGATGTAACTTATTTCAAGATTACCCCACGGGCCGGGTGCAGCTTTTCGGTCAAATACGAGTCGGGTATCCGAGGGAACTGTGGCCAGGCAAAACGGCTGGAGTATTGCAAAGTGCAAAAAAATAATTAACGAGATATATAAAAACAACCTTCCTGGGTATTCTTTAGGACAGGAGGAAGTCCCGGCAAATCGTCGATAAAGCATCTTTTTTCGGAATCCTTAACATAAAACACCATAATATCTGTCTGTACTTTTATCAACTATCTGTTCTATAGCAGAAAAAGCATCCACCTACACCCGGCGAGCCCTCCAAACATATGAATTAAGACCCAACCAACAATAATATTATCAAAAACCTTTTGGTTTGTCAATAATTATTGCATAAGATTCTCTGTTTTTTGCAAATTAAGAAAAAAGGCAGGGCGGCAAGCTTTTTTGTACGGATTTACCAAAGGCCCTGGGTGGAATATACGGTTATCGTTGTTATTCCTTTTTCCGCAGCAGCTCGATAAAGAATCTGCTCGCCTGGGTCAATGTTTTGTCTTTGCGTACAATCAGGCCGGCGGTGCGGGAAAACTTTTCATTGGAAAAAGGCATGGCCTTTAGTGTATTGTTTGCAAGCTCGGCTTGTATGGTAGTTTCGGGCAGAATGCCGGCGCCGGCGCCAATCTCGACAGCTCGCTTTATCGTCTCGATATTATCGAACTCCATCACCGTGCACACACTTACATCATATCGGCTTAAAATATTGTCAATAAGTGTTCGAGTGGGCACGCCTTGTTCGAATGCGATAAAAGCTACCCCCTGCAGTTGGTGTATGTCAATGGCCTGCCGGTCGACAGGGGATTTATCTAACAGCGGATTGCCGGGGCTGCATACCAGTACCAGAGGTTCCTCTTCGAGCGGATGAACTTCAATGCTGCGGTCTTGCCGGGGCACCGCCACCACTCCGATATCAACATCCCCTCTCAAAACGCTCTGATAAATCTCTTTAGCGCTTGCATAACTGATGCTGAGATTGACCTCCGGATACCTGGCCATGAATGTCTTTATGTACGGCTGGAGGGTATGCATTCCTATACTGAATATAGCGGCGACATTTATTCGGGTGGTTGACCTGCCAAGGGCGGCCAATTCACTGTTAAGCCTGTTGTATCTGTCTAAAATATCTTTGGCGGCCTGGTAAAAAAGTTCACCGGCGGCGGTGAGTTTCAGCGGCCTCTTTTTTCTGTCCACCAATTGGCATTTATGTGCCAACTCCAGTTGAGCTAACTGTTGTGAGACGGCTGATTGGCTGACACCGTGCTTTTCAGCCGTCCTCGACAGATTCTTCAAGTCCGCCAGGTCGCAGAACATACCGATAGTTTCAATGTTCATATTCATAAGCTCCGCTAATAAGAACTATAAAAAAAGTACTGTTGCAGAACAAAAGCGTTCGTTGTATTATAAGAAAGGTTAATCTTTTGTAAAGAAAAACTTGTAAAACAAAATGTAATAAATGTAACAAGGAGAAAGAATGGCAAGTAAATTTGTAGATGAAATAATGTCGGCGGTGGTTGCGCGAAACGTTGGAGAGGTGGAATTTCACCAGGCGGTACGTGAGGTTGCTGAGTCGGTCGAGCCTGTAATCAAAAAAAGACCGGAGTTCGCCAAGGCCCGGATTTTAGAGCGTATTGTGGAGCCGGAACGCCAAATAATGTTCCGTGTCCCGTGGGTCAGTGATGCAGGCCAGGTTCAGATAAACCGTGGATTCCGTGTCGAATTCAACAGTGCGATAGGCCCTTATAAGGGGGGCTTGAGGTTCCACCCGTCCGTATATATCGGTATAATCAAGTTTTTGGGTTTTGAGCAGATATTCAAAAATGCCCTGACGACAACACCAATCGGCGGGGGCAAGGGCGGAGCGGACTTTGACCCCAAGGGCAAAAGTGATATGGAAGTGATGCGTTTCTGCCAGAGCTTTATGAGTGAGCTGTTCCGGCACATCGGACCTGATACCGACGTACCTGCCGGTGATATCGGTGTCGGGGGCAGAGAGATAGGCTTTATGTTCGGACAGTACAAGAAACTGACAAACACCTTCTCAGGTGTCTTGACCGGCAAGGGTCCGGACTGGGGAGGTTCACTGGTCCGCACCGAGGCAACGGGCTACGGCCTGGTTTACTTTGTAACGCGAATGCTGCAGGATCGTGGTACCGACTGGATAGGCAAGAAGGTTGTCATTTCAGGGTCGGGAAACGTGGCGATTTATGCGACGGAGAAGGCCCAGCAGCTCGGTGCCAAGGTGATAGCCTTGTCCGACAGCAACGGGTACATAGTGGATGAGGGGGGCATCAAACTTGATACGGTCAAGCGTATTAAGGAAGTAGAGCGGGGGCGCATCAAAGAATATGCCGACGAGCACAAGTCGGCGAAATTCCACGACAGGTGGCAGGATATCTGGACGGTGCCGTGCGACGTGGCGCTGCCGAGTGCGACACAGAACGAGATAGACCAGGCATCGGCTGAAACGTTGGTTAAGAACGGCTGTATTGCCGTGGGTGAAGGGGCAAACATGCCTTCGACACCGGAGGCGATAGACATCTTTCACGATGCGGGTGTATCGTTCGGGCCGGCCAAGGCGGCCAATGCCGGAGGCGTAGCAACGAGTGCTTTGGAAATGTCGCAAAATGCCATGCGGCTGAACTGGCCTTTTGACGAGGTTGATTCCCGCCTGAAGCAGATTATGAACGCCATATACGCCCAATGTGTCGAAGCGGCCGAGGCATACGGCAAGAAGGGAAATCTTGTTGCCGGGGCTAATATCGCCGGTTTCGTCAAAGTGGCAAATGCCATGATGGCACAGGGTGTTGTATGAACAAAGCCCGACAGAGCCGGCAGATTTGATTACGAGTGGCTGCGGCTAAAAGGCGTAATTTCGTGTTCAGACCGGTGAAATATGCAGAAGAAAAGATGCGCACATTTTTGGGAAATGATAAATATCTCCGAGGGCCTTGTCGTAATGAAAAAATGTTTTCATTGCAGGAAGGTATCGACCTGCTTTGTCTTTCATCATGACCCGCCGCTGGAGCCCTGTCGGGAGCAGAGCCACTTCTGGAACTATGCCGAAAGTGATGAATCCTTTCACTTTGACCTGATGTGCAGCAAATGCGGCAAAGTGGTAATGCTTGACGAGCTGGTTGGTCTGATGAAGTGTACGGGATGTAACGAGAGATGCAGGGTGTGCGCATTTATGCAAAGTCTCAAGCCCGAAGAGGTACAGGTTTACATTGCGATGGGACGGAGGCCTGTCGAGGAAAGGCGCCAACTTTCCAAAGAGCAGTTTTCGGCACTGGAGGCCTACTTTAACCAGCAATCTGAAAGATTAAACAGAAAAGCAAGAATTGTTCGTCATGAGATGGTCAAAGACCTTGACAGATGTTACGCCGAGGTGATTCGGGATGCCGACATGCTTTTTGCAACATCATATAAAGTAAATTGAGCGTGCTTAAATCGACAAATGATGTCGATAGTAAAGCGATTTCTGTCGCCGGCAGAACGCAAAAGCTTTTTGAATTCAAGGTGATTTATGGGTTCCGCTGTTTACCCAAGTACCGGTTTTGAACACCTTGACGAAATTTTATCTCATCTGCAGCTTGGCGACAACGTTGTCTGGCAGGTCGATGAAGTAAAGGACTACAAGGCTTTTGTCGCTCCTTATGTCGAAAGAGCCCTTAAGGAGAGACGGGATGTAGTGTACATACGATTCGCCCAACACGAACCTGTTTTAGACTCGGCCGACGGTCTGACGCTGGAAAAGCTTGACGCCAACATCGGATTCGAGCTGTTCACCTCGCAGATTCATAAAATCATAGCCGCTCACGGCCTCGGGGCTTTCTATGTTTTCGACTGCCTAAGCGATCTTTTGTCGGCCTGGGCAACGGATTTGATGATAGGCAACTTTTTTATGGTTACCTGTCCGTATCTTTATGAGCTGGATACTATTGCTTATTTTGCCATAATACGTGCGTATCACTCGTTTAAGACTGTGGCTCGGATAAGAGGGACGACACAACTTTTGCTTGATATTTACAAGCTTGGAGGCGCTTACTATGTCCACCCTTTGAAGGTATGGAATCGCTACTCACCAACAATGTTCCTTCCACATCGCAAAGTCGAGGAAAACTTTGTTCCGGTTACCACCAGTATCGATGCAGGGAGACTTTTCTCGTACATATCGGAGGAGGCTCGAAAAAGCGCCCGCAGGAAGCTGGATTACTGGGACAGGTTGTTCCTCAATGCCGAGGAGTTATTGCACGAAGATTCATCAAAAGAACAAAAGAATAACGCCATTGAAGAAATCTGCAAAGTAATGATCGGGCGTGAGCGGCGAATGCTTTGCCTGGTCAAGAAACATTTCACGCTTCAGGATTTACTCGAGGTCAAGGCCCGGCTTATCGGGTCCGGTTATATCGGCGGCAAAGCGGTCGGCATGCTCCTTGCAAGAAAGATACTGGACGAGGATAAAGAGTTTGACTGGAAAAAACATCTTGAGAGGCACGACTCATTCTACATAGGCTCGGACATCTTCTACGCGTACATAATCCAAAACGGCTTGTGGAAACTGCGTATGGAGCAGAAAACCAGGGCCGGGTACTTCGCCAGGGCCGGCGAGCTGGGCGAAAAGATGCTGAACGGAAAATTTCCCGATGAGGTTAAGGAGCAATTCCTGGAATTGATAGAATACTTCGGCCAGTCACCCATCATCGTACGTTCAAGCAGTTTATTGGAGGATGCCTTCGGAAACGCGTTTGCCGGAAAATACAAAAGTATCTTTCTTGTCAATCAGGGCTCACCCGACGAGCGTTACGCGAAGTTCGTGGACGCCATTCGGCAGATATACGCAAGCACTATGAATAAAGATGCACTGGCATACCGGTTACAGATGGGGCTGGATGAGCAGGAGGAACAGATGGCGCTGCTGGTACAAAGAGTGTCGGGTTCGTATCACGACCACTGCTTCTTCCCGTATGTAGCCGGTGTGGGCGTTTCCTACAATACATTCGTATGGAACAGAAACCTGAATCCTGAGGCTGGTATGCTGAGAGTTGTTTTGGGCCTCGGCACCAGAGCGGTTGACAGGGTGGAAAATGATTATCCTCGAATCGCGGCCCTGGATGACCCGCTGGCCAGACCCCATACCGGAATGGACAATATCAGGAAATTCTCTCAACATTATGTTGATGTATTAAGCATAAAAGAAGACAAACTCCGGACAATCTCCCTTCGTGAGCTTACAAAAAACGCGCCGGACCTTTCTCTGGAGCTTATTGCTGTTGAGGACCGCGAAGGAAACGCAAGAGCCAAAGAGCTTGGAATCGACAGCAACAAGTGGTGCGTTCTTACCTTTGACAAACTCCTCGCCCGGACCGATTTTGCTTCGAATATGCAAAGGATGCTCAAGAGGCTCGAAGAACACTACAACTATCCGGTGGATATCGAGTTTACCCTCAATTTCCCCAGAGACAGAGGCCCTCAGATTAACCTGCTTCAGTGCAGGCCGCTGCAAACCAAAGGCGCCGGAAAAAAGGTTGAAATTCCCGAACACATAGACGAAGCTCGTATCCTGTTCAGGTCGCAGGGCTGTTTTATGGGGGGCAGTATCTCTCAATCGATTCACAGAATCATTTATATCGACCCCGAAGGATATATCAAACTTCCAATGGGTCGGAAGTACGACGTTGCGCGGATCGTCGGCAAACTAAACGGACAGGTTAAAAACAGGCTGCAGGAGTTGATTATGCTGATTGGGCCGGGCAGGTGGGGCACCACTACGCCGTCACTTGGCGTGCCCGTGAGTTTCTCTGAAATTAACAACATTTCGGTGCTCTGCGAGGTTTCCTATCCGAGCGGAAATCTGATGCCGGAGCTTTCTTACGGCAGCCATTTCTTCCAGGACCTTATCGAAGGCGATATCTTTTACATAGCGCTGTTTTGCGAAAAGGATGATGTTGTCTTCAACAGGGACCGATTTTATAATCGACCTAACATACTCAAGACCGTCCTGGCTGAGGCGGCGGTGTATGAAGATATCATACGAGTATATGACGTGAAAGAAGCGGGTTTGAAAATTTTAGCGGATGTCGTATCACAAAAAATAGTATGTTTCGGTTAGCCCCAGGACGCCTTTTTTATTGCTTAATTGTGAGCGAGCCGATAGGATTGGCTGCTATGGCAGAAGAAATCGACATAAAAAAGGTTGCCCGACAGCATCTCGATATGGACAGGTTTTTCGCGGGGGATTTTAGCATTAAATCCGAAAAGAGCCGGACCCGGGAGCAGAGCTTACAAGCCGAAGCCGACCAGGCAGCCGGCCGGATGGAACGAATCGCCGGCCGGGTTCGCGCCTGCCGCAGGTGTCCGCTCGGCGAGCTTCGGACCAACGCGGTTCCCGGGGAAGGTGGTTGGCGGGGATGTATTGCATTTATAGGTGAGGCCCCCGGAGCCGATGAAGATGCACAAGGCCGGCCTTTTGTGGGCAGAGCGGGTAAGCTATTGGATAAGATAATCGCGGCGATGGGACTGAAGCGCCAGGATGTATTTATCGGGAACATATTAAAATGTCGCCCGCCGGATAACCGCGACCCCCGACCGGATGAGATTGTCAAGTGTCTGCCCTACCTGCAGGAACAGTTGGATGTGCTCAAACCTGAGACAATCGTTGCTTTGGGGGCGCACGCGGCAAGAACATTACTGGATAACAACAAATCAATCGGCCAGCTTCGGGGCAAGTTTCATGATTACTACCCCGGTGCAATGGCGAAGCCTATTAAGCTTATGGCGACGTATCACCCCGCCTATCTGCTTCGCAACTATTCGGACGCCAGCCGAAGAGCTGTCTGGGAGGATATGCAGCAGGTATTGAAAGAGCTCGGCCTGCCGATACCCGACCACGGGCGCAAGTAAAACCAACTTAAAATACTTCCTGGCTCAGTTGCTTCGGCGGCGAAATATCTTGTCTAAAAACTCATCACGGTACGAAATCCACCGTAACTTCTGAGGGTCTTCGGGGTGGCATATCCGCGGTGTGCGGTACGAGAAGTCAGATGGTCGTACTGGAGGCAGCCGCCACGGAAAACGCGTCGCCAGTCACTTTCGGGGCCTCGCGGATTATCGTAAGGACTCCAGCTATAGTAATCCATGTTGTACCAGTCATTACACCATTCCCAGACATTGCCGGCCATATCGTACAGCCCATACCCGTTAGCCTGATAGTATCCAACCGGAGTTGTATATGGATAGCTGCCGGATTCATAAGGGTCGCCGGAATCGTACCAGTTGGCCTTTGAGTAATTGGGGTCGTTGCCCCAGGGGTACATGTAGTACTTAAGTCCGCCTCGTGCCGCATACTCCCATTCGGCCTCAGTCGGCAGGCGATAGCTATAGGCGACAAAGTTACAAGTACTGGTGGCCAAGTCGTAACAGTCCGGACGGCCCTCCTGAGCGCTGCGCCAGTTACAGTAACCGACCGCTCCAAACCAGCTTACCCGCAGCATCGGGTGATTTTCTTTACCTGCGGCGACGCTGAATGTACTGCCGTCCCACAGGATTCTGCTGTCGGAATCGTATTCATGTGTGTCGCAGTAGGGTTCATTGGCGTCAAGGCCATATACTATCGGCCCGTCGCGTACCTCTATGAGGTTCTCGGAAAGAGCCGAGTTCAGGAACGTGCAATACTGCTGGTTTGTCACTTCGTATCTATCCATACAGAATGAATCGACATAAACGAAATGATTGGGTTCTTCGGCTGGGCTGCCGACATCGTAATGGTCTCCCATCTCATACTCGCCGCCTCCGATGAATACCATACCCGCCGGGGCGATCGCCAGCCAGTGTCGGGCGAAAACGAGAAAATCAAATATGTCGATTATGCCATCGTTGGGATCGGATATATCGCAGATATGATTCCAGCCGGACTCGCCACTCTGTGTCTGCCATGCTGCTGCAAACACCGCAAAGTCGGTACCATCTACATCCTTATCCGAATCAAAGTCACCGGACACAACACTATCGGCGATAACAGTAAATCCAAAGACCCACGAGATGGCTACGGACATGATGATTAACAAAATGGGCCGCGATTGATCCTTCATTTTACCTTCCTCCAAATCAATCTTTAGCCCCCACATTTTTACCCTTTTATTGTACCACTTGTCGGACGAAAGTCAAGATTTTTTTGGTATTTTGGAAAATTCAGTCAAGGCAAAATCAGACACTCCGGGAGGTGCCTCAAAGAGCAAAAAATTGGAACTTTTAAAAATTTGCCCCGTGAAAACAGAAAAAAATAAGAAAAATTGAAAAAAATGAAAAAATTTTTACATTTCTGGACATACAGAATCCCTTTGTAGGACAACCGGCCCCCGGCTTGATATCCGCTTATAAAATAAGACATTACAAGCGTCAAATATCAGGACCTGGTTTGTCCGAAATTGTTTTTTATGAACGGGAAACCGGTTTTTTTTGTTTTTTTTCAATTTTTTTGTTTACAAGGGTTCATTTTGTGTTACAATCAACGCGTTGTTTTAGAGGGGAAAAGTACCCTCTAAATAAAGAGATGGAAGAGGAAAAGGTGAAATGGAGGAGTAGTGAGGAGGAATAGTACAAGGAGGAGCGTTTTTTGGGGAGTGGTTTTATCATCGCTCATTTTGTGCGCGCCCGCAATGGCCGAGTTGGGCTATACCGATTGGTTCGAGAACGGTGAGCCTACGATGCTCTCTATTTTAGGGGGGATTTACGGCGGCACTTGGTCTAACGGAGGCCCCGATTATACCAACGGCGATATCACGGTATATCGAGTTTACGATTTTGATGACGGCCAGGAGAGCATACATATAGTCGATGGTGACCAGTTCGATATTGACCAGGTCTGGACTGACGGCATTGCAACTGTTACAGCCCAAGCCAAGTACGCGGGCCTAAACCAATCCTTCGGATGGAACCAGGGAGGGACCGATCCCTGCAATTACCAGGAGTTGCTATCTTATGACGGCCCTTCAGGGGTCATTGAAGGCGGCCCGGTTGTTGAAATTGATATCGAAGGAGACTTCCTCTGGGGAATTCAACCCAACGGAGATGAGTGGTGGTCTAAGATGTCGAACAACTCTGATGGCGGGATGGACCACCTGATAACCTTTTTCGTTGAGGGAGTAGGAGAGCCTGACGAAACCGTCTGGCTGTTGTTCTGGGAAGACCTGCCGTCATCGAGTTGGGACCAGGATTATCAGGACTTTGTTGTTGAAATAAGGGCCAGCATTCCCGAGCCTGCGACAATGTTCCTGCTTGGTCTCGGTGGATTGGCACTGCTGAAAAAGCGCAGGAAGTAAGAGAATTATTTTGAAAATCACAGGGCCGCAACGTAAAACTTGCGGCCCTTTTTTTATTCTTATGAATGTCATTATGTCATTCCAGCATCGTATCCCCGCATCAGGTGCGGGGTAAACTCCGTACGGCATAAACTCCAGCAGGAATCCACAAACTTCGGCAAGAGAATGTATTGTAAATCCCTCCTTCGCACGAAGCTTCCTTCTGCGTTGAAACTACGAAGGACAAGTCGAAGGACAAGCAAGTTTGGAATGACAAAAGTCGATGGATTGAGATTCTTTCCTTCGACAAGCTCAGGACAGGCTAACTTCGCTCAGAATGACGGCGAGACGATTGCAGCTAAAAAATCTTGTCAACGATAAGTTTTGCACTGAGCAGGATATCGACGCCGAGGCCCGCACATAAAAGAATCCATCTTAGAGGTCGCCACCGGCAGCCGGCCCTTGTTATGAAAAAGATGCAGGCAGTCAGGACGCAGGCCAGGCCGTACATCTCGGCGGATGCTCCAAAAGCGGCTGGTGATTTTAATGCGGCCGGCGTTATTAAGAGCGCCAATGCGGCGGAGGCCCCGACACACAGCAGAATCCACTTTCTATCGACCCGTCCGGCCAGCACCAGGCCCTGCAAGCCCAATCCAACCAAGACCGAACAATAAAGCGCGGGAACCAGAGCCCAGACCACAGGCGGTGTTTGCATAACCGCCGGTGCAAAGGCAAGGACCAGTCCTGCCGCGACTATTATCATCACTTTAATCCTGTGAATCGCCAGATACATAAACAGGCCCATCAAGCCGACCACCAGCGGCACGTGGTAAAAGCCGAAGATAAACTCGTGAGGCTTCAAGGCCAGTGGCGCGATAAGGCCGAGCACATCGGACGGGTTCAGTTTTGCATCCAGAGGCACCGGAAACAACGGCCCAAGACCGGTTTGTGCGCAGAGCCAAAAGAACAACGGTATAATGAGAAACGGCGGCAGCACCAAAGCTGCGGACGCAATAGTTGTTAAAGCGGACCTGCCTTTTCGAGCCTTCCAAAAGGCAGCAGGACAAAACAGCCAAGGCACCGCAGCAAGCACAATGACAGCTGACGGGTGGTATGCGGCGAATCCGAGGGCAAAGGGGCTGAACCCATAAGCGGCACCGGCGAAAAGTAAGCCGCCAAAGGCACTTATCCATCGCCTGCTTAAGGTAAAACAACCTAATGCGCCGCCGGCGCCGCCGACGACAAAAAGATATTGCAGTGGTTTAAAATTTTCGAAGTACGGCCCATAAAGATACACACTAAAGGCGATGTAAAGTACCGCTGCTGCGGCAAATGTGCTGTGCTTTTTTATGCGTGCTGCAACATTATTTCGGCTGTTATTTTGCATTAACGCCTCTTTTTATTTAACGGCCCGGAAATAGAATCGTCATAATGACGAAGTTTTCTTCACTGTTTATAATTGGCACAGACACCTGTTTAGGACCCGATGAGAGGCTGAAAATATTTGCTGCATCCATTTATATTCCAAAAACGGATAAAAACTGGCGCCTGTCCTTTTTCTGTTGCCCGAAGCATGACTACATATTAACATTGAAGCATTATGCCCGACAAAAGAACGCACAGAGGTGCTCATCCTGAAGATGCGAAACTGTTTTCGGCCAGGTATCTGAATAACCTGCGTTCGGCGGTTGCGGATTACTCACTTTTGCTTAGTAAGGGCTATGCGCAGAAAAGCACGCTGAAACTTGTGGGGGACCGGTTTAGCCTGACCGACCGGCAAAGGCTCGCCGTGATGCGCTGCGGCTGCAGCGATGCCCAGCTTGCGACCCGCCGAGCAAACGAGGTGAAAGTTGCAGAGCTTGGAGCCGAGCCGATTGTCGTTGACGGGTACAACGTGCTGATAACCACAGAGGCGGCGCTAGCGGGTGCGCCGATATTTCGTTCACGGGACGGTTGCTATCGTGATTTAGCCGGTATCCACGGCTCATATCGCAAGGTAACAGAGACAATCCCGGCCATCGAGATTAGTGCAAAATGCCTGCAGGATTTACGCATAGAAAGCGCTCTGTGGCTGTTCGACAGCCCTGTTTCCAACAGCGGCCGGCTGAAAACGATAATTGCCTCACTTGCCGAAGAAAACGGCTGGCCGTGGCAGATAGAACTACTCACCAATCCCGACGTTAAGCTGATTGAAACCGATATAACAGCAGCTACCGGCGACAGCGACGTCCTCGACAAGTGCGGAAAATGGACCAATCTTACGGCATATATTATAGCCACCGCTATACCTGATGCGAAAATAATCGACTTATCAATACCGTAGCCGGGCTTCAAAGCTTTTTGTGTTAAATAGGCATTGCAAAAGGTGGGATTTTGCACTATACTTAAAGGCAGAGAACGGAAGTTGTGGTTTTAGGGTGGGCCATTCGGTTGTCATTCCTGCACCGCATCCCCGCATCGCGGTGCGGGGTAAACTTAGTGCAGGATAAACTACAGCAGGAATCCTGGTTTCGGAAAAATGGATTCCGGGTCAAGCCCGGAATGACAACTGCAAGCCCGGAATGGCAACTGCAGGTCCGGAATGGCAAATCGCAGGGTGGGCCGGTTCGGCTGCCCCTTCGGTTTCGGTCAGGGCTAAAGGCTGCTTCAGAGCAGACTCTGTGGCCCACGCGGATTTTTTATGAGATTCTGTTTTTGGAAGGTTTGTTATGGGAACTGTTGGGCAGGTCCAAAGTGATGTTTTGAAAATAGAGCCGGGCCTTAAGCATAAGGTAGCGGATATTTCATTGGCCGATTGGGGCCGGGCGGAGATGAAACTGGCCGCCAACCAGATGCCGGGGCTGATGGCGGTACGCCGGAAGTACGGGCCGGATAAACCTTTGAAGGGTTTGAAGATTACGGGCAGTCTGCACATGACAATTCAGACGGCGATGCTGATTGAGACATTAGAGATTCTCGGAGCGGATATTCGGTGGGCATCGTGCAATATTTTCTCGACTCAGGACCATGCCGCTGCTGCAATCGCAAAGGCGGGCAGAAGCAGTGTATTTGCCTGGAAAGGTGAAACGTTGGCCGATTACTGGTGGTGCACGGAGCAGGCGCTTACCTGGCCGGACGGAAGCGGGCCTAATATGATTGTCGATGACGGCGGCGATGCGACTTTGTTTGTGTTTCAGGGTATAAAGGTTGAAAAAGACCCGTCGCTTCTGGAGGCAGCCTACGACAGTAAAGACATGCAGCTTTTGATGGCGCGCCTTGCGGCAAGTTACAAAGCCGACCCTCACCGATGGACTAATATCGCCGCCGATATACGCGGTGTTTCCGAAGAGACGACAACGGGTGTGCACCGGCTTTATCAAATGGCCAGGGCGGGTGAACTGCCGTTTGCCGCGGTTAACGTCAATGATTCGGTAACCAAGAGCAAATTTGATAATCTGTACGGCTGCCGCGAATCCATAGGCGACGGTATCAAGCGTGCGACCGACATTATGATAGCCGGCAAGGTGGCGGTGGTTTGCGGTTATGGGGACGTCGGCAAGGGCTGTGCACAGGCAATGAAAGGTCTCGGTGCCAGAGTACTGATTACCGAGGTTGACCCGATTTGTGCCTTGCAGGCACTTATGGAAGGTTACGAAGTAACAACGATGGAAGAAGCAGCCCCAATCGGTGATATATTCATCACAGCAACGGGCTGCTGCGATGTGATACGCGGCGAGCACATGGAGCAGATGAAAAATGAGGCGATTGTCTGCAATATCGGCCACTTCGACAGTGAGGTGGATATGGCTTATCTTGAGACGACCGAAGGCTGTGTGAAAACCAATATCAAGCCTCAGGTTGATAAATGGATGCTCAAGTCCGGCCGGTCGATTATTATGCTCGCAGAGGGCCGGCTGGTCAACCTCGGCTGTGCGACCGGACATCCGAGTTTTGTCATGAGTAACAGTTTCACCAACCAGTGTCTTGCGCAAATGATGTTGGCCGCTGAAAACCTTGAGCCGGACGTTTACACGCTGCCTAAAAAGTTGGATGAAGAGGTGGCGAGGCTGCACGTAACAGAGCTGGGCGCTAAGCTTACGAAGTTAAATCAAAAACAGGCGGATTATCTCGGCATTCCCGTGGATGGGCCTTTTAAGCCTGAGCATTACAGGTATTAGAGAGTTCGTAGTTCTGAGACTGAGCTAATGAGCATCGTGGGCGGCTGGAGGGCTTTTGCGTCTGCGGAGCTTTTTTGCGTGAGCACATAGTATGTGGGAACATTTTCATCATCAGGCTGACATCGGGATACGGGGTGTGGGCAGGTCGCCGGCCAAGGCTTTCGAACAGGCAGCTCTTGCCCTAACAGCCGTTATGTGCCAGCCGGATAAGGTCGAGACCGAACAGGAAATTAAAATCGAATGCGAGGCACCTGACCTGGAGCTTTTATTCATCGATTGGCTAAGTGCTATCATCTATGAAGTGGCAACCCGCGGCATGTTATTCGGCCGATTTGAGGTCGAAATAGCAGCTAACAAGCTGAGCGGCAGGGCGTGGGGAGAACAAATCGACGCCGAAAAGCACAGGACCATCGTGGAAGTCAAAGGAGCTACATACGCCGAGCTTAAAGTTTCATGCAACAAGGATGGGCAATGGGTGGCCCAATGTGTGGTGGATGTGTAAAATAAGTGCATAAGGGCATAAGTGCATAAGTAGGCGAATGTGACGGGATTGCTGAGGTGGTGGCTATGGATACGAAAAAATTGAAGCGTACATCCGAATACGAGTGGCGGATAGAGCGGGCCGGTAAGATGCAGGTCGAAGGCGTAATATTCGCCTCGGCAAAGCTCATCAGCCAGATGGATGAAAAGGTCTGTGAGCAGGTGAGCAATGTTGCGGCCCTGCCGGGGATCGTTAAGGCATCCTTTGCAATGCCTGACGCTCACTGGGGCTATGGTTTTCCCATCGGGGGTGTAGCTGCGTTTGACCCGGACGCCAGCGGGGTTATATCGGCGGGCGGAGTAGGATTTGACATAGCCTGCGGCGTCAGGACTCTGCATACAGGCCTGAAGGTTGGTGATATTGAAGGCCGAAGAGAACAGATAGCCGAGGCACTTTTCCGTAAGATACCGGCCGGCGTTGGGAGCAGAGGAAAAATTCATTTGAAGCCTGCGGCGATGGATAAGATGCTTACAGGTGGTGCGAAGTGGGCGGTTGAACAAGGCTACGGCACGGCTGAGGACCTTCGGTTCATCGAATACGGCGGGCAGATTAAGGGGGCCGGGCCGGGCGATGTCTCCGACCACGCCAAGAAGCGACAGGAAGATGAGGTGGGCACATTAGGCTCGGGTAACCACTACCTTGAAATACAAAAGGTTGTCAAAGTTTACGACAAGGATGCGGCCGAGGCTTTCGGGATAAGTGTTGATGATATTAAGATAAGTATTCACTGCGGTTCACGCGGCCTTGGTCATCAGATTGGGACCGATTACCTCAAGAAGATGACCACGTCAGCAGGCGAGTTTGGAATCCGGTTGCCGGAGCGGGAGTTGGCCTGTGCGCCTTTGAACTCGAAGGTCGGGCAAAACTACCTTGGAGCTATGCGGGCGGGGATAAACTGCTCGTTAGCCAATCGACAGGTCCTGACCCATCTTGTCCGACAGGCATTTGAAAGGGTATTGCCCAAAGCATCTATCAAGCTTCTTTATGATGTTTCGCACAATACCTGCCAGGAAGAAGAGCACGCGATAAACGGCAAACGAAGACGCGTTTTTGTACATCGCAAGGGTGCTACGCGGTCTTTCGGGCCGGGGCATGCGTCTTTGCCGGCTGAGTATCGCCATATCGGCCAGCCGGTGCTTATAGGCGGCACAATGGGCACAGCATCATACATATTAGTCGGTACCAGTGAAAGTGAGAGGCTGGCATTTGGCTCGGCGTGCCACGGGGCCGGCAGAAACATGAGCCGCACGGCAGCAAAGAAACGCTGGCGTGGTACGGAAGTGGCCGGTAACTTGGCGGCGGACGGCGTGTTGATACGCAGCAGGAGTATGCGCGGGGTGGCGGAGGAAGCCCCCGGAGCGTATAAAGACGTAAGCGAGGTGGTCGAGGCGACGGAAAAGGCGCATCTTGCCGGAAAGGTGGCAAAATTAGTGCCGCTTGTTTGCGTTAAAGGTTAGCCGGGATTGACAAATCCTTTTTTCTGATGGGCAACCTTGTTGCTGCTGGACTTTTTATGGTATACAACACATAGCAGGTTTATTTATGATACGAGCAGGTAACAAACTATATATCACTCTGATTTGTGCAGGGCTGGTACTGGTCACTTTTGTGGCTTTTGAGCAGGTAAGGAATAATCAATTCGTAAACTACGATGATGGTACATACGTAACGGAAAACAGACATGTCAAAGCAGGAATAAACCGAGATTCCATTATTTGGGCCTTTGCCAATATACATCCCAGCGGCAACTGGCATCCTTTAACCTCTCTGAGCCACATGCTTGATTGTCAACTTTTCGGCTTGGATCCTGCATGGCATCATATGACCAGTTTGTTAATTCATATCGCAAGCACTTTGCTGTTATTTTATGTTCTGCAGAAAATGACCGGGGCAATTTGGCGAAGTGCATTCGTTGCCGCAGCCTTCGCTTTGCATCCTCTGCATGTTGAATCTGTGGCATGGGTGGCTGAACGAAAAGATGTCTTAAGTGGTCTGTTCTGGATGCTAACTATATTAGCTTACATTCGATATACAAAGTGTCCGGGTATTGGAAGGTATTTGTTGATCGTTTTGTTTTTTAGCTTGGGCTTGATGGCTAAACCTATGCTGGTTACTTTGCCTTTTGTGCTTATTCTGCTTGATTATTGGCCTTTAAATCGCTTCCAAGGAGCAGATCAAAATGGAACTGAAACTGCAGGGCAATCCGAATCGGTTTCCGGTGTTTACTCCGGTTCATCAGTTCGGTGTTTGTTTACCGAAAAGATTCCCTTGTTTGCTCTTGCAGCCGTTTCAAGTGCCATTACCTTTATTGTTCAAAAAAAAGCCGGATCAGTATGGGGAACAGAAATTCTGCCTCTTTATTTGCGAATAGCCAACGCACTGGTTTCTTACATCAAATATATCGGAAAGATGATTTTCCCGACCCGCTTGGCGGTCTTGTATCCCTATTCCAGAAACGGTTTCACAGCGTGGCAACTAATAATATGTATTTTGATATTAGCTGTTGTATCAGCCTTCGTCATTTATATGGCTCGAAAAAAGCGTTACCTTATAGTAGGGTGGCTGTGGTATCTTGGGACTTTAGTTCCAGTCATCGGTTTGATACAAGTAGGTGCTCAGTCTATGGCCGATAGATACACTTATCTGCCGTCAATCGGCATTTTTACCATGGTTGTTTGGGGCGCGGCGGAGCTTAGCGCTAAAGGGCGTTATGGTCAAATTGTTTCGGCGACGCTCGCTGGTTTATCGCTCGCAGCACTTCTTCTATGCACACGTGCACAGGTGCAGTATTGGCAAAACAGCCAGACATTATGTCAACATGCGATTGAAGTAACCGAAGACAATTTCGTGATGCATATCAATTTGGGTCTGGCGCTTTATTCGCAAGGTCTTGTTAGCGAAGCAGAAAGCCATTACCTTCAGGCATTACAAATTAAGCCCGGTGCTCCCAAAGCACACAATAACTTAGCCGTGTTATTGATAGGGCAAGGTGCTTTACAAGAGGCAATAAGACATTGTCGGCAGGCATTAATGTCCAGACCCGACTTCGCCGAAGCCCATAACAACTTAGGTAATGCTCTTGCTAAAAACAACAATTTGGACGAGGCAATCAGACATTTTCAACAGGCATTAAAAATAACGCCTGACCACATCGGAGCGCACAATAACCTGGGAAGCGCGCTTGCCACCAAGGGAGATCACGACGAGGCTGTAGAGCGTTATCGTACAGTACTCCGGCTCGATCCCGATAGCCCTATAGCGCTCTATAATTTAGGGAGGGTGCTTGTCTTGCAGGGCAAACGTGCCGATGCTATTGATTGTTATCAAGAGTCGTTAAGGTTGAAATCCGACCAGCATGAGTCACATAGAGATTTGGGAATGATATTATTCGGGCTGGGCAAACTCGATCAAGCTATTTTCCACTTTGAGTGTTCGATAAAAATCAAAGAAGATCAGCCCTTCGTCCTAAATAAATTAGGGGAGAGTTATTTTCTATATGGGGAAATAAAAAAAGCTCTTAGATGCTGGAATAAAGTATTGGAGCTTGAACCTGAATTGATTAGTGCTATTAACAATTTAGCCTGGGTCAAAGCCACACAGAAAGCAACCGACATCGGCGATCCAAATGAAGCTGTCCAATTGGCCTTACGTGCCTGCGAACTGACAAAATACAATCGGGCCGATGTCCTTGACACCTTAGCAGTTGCCTATGCCGCAGCCGGCAGATTCGATGAAGCAGTAGCTACAGCCCAAAAAGCTGTTGAAATAATCACATCCGGCGGTAATCAAGAACAAATTCAGGAGATCCGAGATCGATTAGAGTTGTATAGAAAAGGAAAACCGTACCAGCAGCATTCTGATGACAGGAATAGCAGTAAATGAAAGCCAAAGCGATTATCATATTCCTTGCGTTTTCGGCGACTTTAGCTGGTGTGGTATGGATTTTACACCGGTCCTGTTCAACCCAAAAAGAAATCCGCAACGTCGTTTTAATCAGCATCGACACCTGCCGGGCTGATTATCTGAGCTGTTATGGTTGTCCCCAAAATACCACTCCTAACATAGACGCCTTTGCAGCTCAAGCTACTGTTTTCGAGAATACAATCTCGCCGGTCCCGATAACTTTGCCAGCCCATAGTTCGATACTGACCGGAACTATTCCACCTTATCATGGTGTCCACGACAACATCGACTATAAACTTGACAAGACAAATATTACCTTAGCCGAAATACTGAAAGGTAACGGATTTACTACCGGTGGTATTATCAGCGCCTTGGTTTTGGATTCAAGATTTGGCGTTGATCAAGGCTTCGACACATACAATGACTATTTCGAAGAAGAGCGAACGACCGCCGGAAATATCACCGAGCGTGTCGGTGCCGAGACCAGCCGTCATGCCATTAACTGGCTGAAGAAGCATCAAAACGAAAATTTCTTTCTCTTTCTCCATTACTTTGAACCCCATGCCGAGTATTCACCCCCGGAGCCATTCGCTTCCAAATTCCGCGAAAAGCCCTATGCCGGGGAGATTGCCTACACCGACCATTGCATCGGGCAGGTTTTAGAGAAACTAAAAGAACTGCAGCTATATAATTCAACATTGATAATCATAACGAGCGATCACGGTGAGATGCTCCAAGAGCACAGAGAGCCGACACACAGTTATTTTATTTACCAAAGTGCTATCAGGGTGCCCCTTATCTTCCGCTTGCCCGGTCAAGTAAAACCACAAAAAATAAAGGGCGTAGCAGGTCTGATTGATATTGTCCCTACAGTATGCTCTCTTCTCGGTATCAAAATGTCCTCTGAGGTTCAGGGAATGGATCTTTCGGCTTATGTCAAGGGTCATAAACACCAAATTCCCAAAAGGAGCATTTTCTGCGAGAGTCTCACCCCGACAAAATACGATGGCAACTCTTTGCTCGGTGTAGTTACAGACCGATGGAAATATATCCAGACCACGAGGCCGGAACTATATGATATAGTCAATGACACAACAGAATCAACAAACCTGATAAAGCAAAAGCCACACCAGGGTCGCATTCTTCAGGATATTTTAAAACAGACACTCGAAAAATCGGTTCGTAATAAAGGATTCGAAAGCAAAATACAACTTGACACAAAAAGCCGCAGACAGCTTGAAAGCCTTGGCTACGTCGCAGGTGGGATTATTGAGGATTTCAGTTTCGACAAAACGAGAGAGGATCCCAAAGACCTGATCAATTTCTATGTATTAAGCGTAAAAGCAACGAACCTTGCTTTTCAAGGTAAGTATCGCCAAGCCGAAGATTTGAGCAAGAAGCTCATTAATATAAGACCCGATAGTTATGTATGCCATGAAGTATTGGCCACTATAGCCTGGAAACAGGAAGACTATCCTGCGGCCATTGAACACCTGAACAACCTTCTTGAACTCAGGGGCGATGATGCCAAGGTTCATAATAACCTCGGGACAGTACTTCAGTTAGAAGGTAGAGAAGATGAAGCGATAACGCATTATTATATAGCACTGGAAAGTAGACCTGAATTTGTGGAAGCACATAATAATTTGGCAATGGCACTTTTGGAACGGGGCGAGCCTGACACTGCTATCAAGCACTTACAGGAAGCGTTAATTCTCTATCCCGATTATTTCGAGGCACGTTGTAATCTGGGCAATACACTTGTCAATAAGGGCATGATACATGAGGCAATCGTTGAGTATCGCCAAGCTCTCAAGATTAAAACCAACCAAGCCGAGGTATATCGCAGTCTTGCCAAAGCGTTAAGGAAACAAGGAAAGCTTGAAGAAGCTATCTGTCACTATGAGAAGGCAATCTGGTTGGATCCCAAGTTGGCTCCTGCCCAAAACAGCCTTGGCGAAATATATTATCAAAAGGGAGATTTCGATAAGGCCCTTGCTTACTGGAGCGAGGCACTGAAGATAAATCCGGAGCAGGTCAGCGTTCTTAACAATATTGCATGGCTTAAAGCAGCATACAAAGACAAAAATTTCCACGAGCCCAAAACGGCTGTACAACTTGCCCGAAAAGCCTGTGAGCTGACCAATTACAAAGGGCCGGCGTTGTTACATACTTTATCGGTTGCCTATGCGGCGGACGGCAGATTTGACGAGGCGATTAAGACGGCTGAAAAGGCATTGCGCATCACCAAATATGAGAATCAAGCCCAATTGGTTGACGAAATTAATAGTCATCTGGAACTTTTCAAAAGGGGCATGCCCTACTATGATTCGGCTCAGCCGGAGAAAAAACGACAACCTTAATTGGTAAGTGCAGCCGTTACACTTGCGGCATTGAACATCGCGTGTATGAAAATCGGCCGGAAAAGAGAGCCGCTCTTTTCATAAGCATACCCCATGCAGCAGGACAGCACAAACAAGGGCGGAAAATGTGTATTCGGGTGCGATACGGCAAAGAACAACGACGTTATGACTATCGCCTCCCAAGGCCGGCCGGTCAAGCCCCTCATCACGGATTGCAGTATCCCTCGAAACAGCATCTCCTCAAAAACCGGGGCGATTAAAACGAGAAAAAAGAACATCACCATCCTAACTACCTGCTGTGGATGTTCCGTAACAACTGCAAGACCTTCGTTGGTCTGCATCTCGAAATCAGGCCCCGCAAGAAACCTGCCGATATGAATTGTCAGCAGTATTCCCAACAGCACCAGCGGCAAAACAGAGATGAGATTTACAACTGCTGCGACAAAATCTCCGGTTATAGTGCGAAGATTCAGGCCGAATCCTGTCAATCTGCGCACAAAGCTTTGCCGGGCAAAACACACGAAAAAAACTATCAGCACCAGTTCAATGATGCTTAAAGCCAAGTACTTGAACACTTCCCGGCGCCACGGAGGCGATTCGGCGGCGGCCAATTCAATAATCGCCATCACATCAAAGACGACTACCGCCCATACAGCCATCAAAACAAACGGCAGATAGACGGGCAGATTGTGCCTTCTGTCCGGGCAGTTACCCAAACCAACAGGCCCGGCACGCCCGCTGAGCCAGTACAAAAGAAACATAACTCCAAGCGCGCAAAGAGCTGTCACAAAGATATCAACCGTGTTCGCCTCTGAAGCAGCCAACACCGGTTCAAAAAAAGATTTATCGGGGAAATTGGACATCAGCGCGATAATAAGTGATAATCAGACCGTAGTCAACCCGCCCGATTCCGCCAAGAGCCGTCAAAAGACATACCAAAAAGCAGCGAAAAGTCTGTACTCAGAAACATATAGCCGCATTCCGGCCAAAAAGGCGACAAAAGGCGGCAATTCTTCGCATTTTTGAAGTTTCCGGCCCCGAGCGTCCGATAAGATATGGTAGAAAAGGTACTTCATCTGGAGAGGCTCGGATTCGACCTGGAGATGTACAGAAAATGAGGATTTTGACGTTTAGCCTCATCTGCGCGGCGATGGTGACTCCCTGTGCCGCCGAGGTAATCACCGTCGATGAAAACGGCGGTGCGGATTTTGTCGGCATACAGGATGCAATCGACTATTCCTGGCATGGTGACACTATCGAGGTTTGGCCGGGGGTCTATAATGAGAGAATAAACTTTTACGGCATGAGCATCACCATAACAAGTACAGATCCGAATGACCTCTCGGTGGTCGAGGCAACGGTGATTGACGCAGGTTCTTCGGGAAACGCCGTAACATTCGACAGTGGGGAAGATGCCGCATCCTTGCTTGTCGGCTTTACCGTTCAAAATGGAGACAGGGGCATTTACTGTTACTATTCCGACCCGGCAATAGAGAAATGCATCATAAAGAACAATAATGAATCTGCGATATACGGTGTAGATGCACAGCCGACAATTGCACATTGCCGTATTAGCGAAAACGGCGGTTCAGTCGAACACAGGGCTGTCTATGGCTGCAACGGCCGGATATCCGATTGCGTAATTAATGATAACACAGGCGGGGCAATAGCACTTTGTGACGGGCCTATAGGGGCATGTACAGTCAGCGGGAACTCAAGTTTTGGTTTTGAAATGTGCGCGGGCATCATCGCCAACTCTGTCATATCCGGCAATGGTGATACCGGCATAGTCAGTGGCGACGGCCAGATAATAGTGAACTGTACAATCGTGTGCAATAAGGGCAACGGCTATACATACGGCCAAGGCGCCGACCCGATTCTAAGCAGTAATATAATCGTACTCAACTCGGGCTATGGCGTGCAGGGGTCGGCTACCCTGGCTTATAACAATATTTGGGCAAATACTTCAGGAAGTTATGACGGCGTACCTCCGGAACCGACTGACATACACAAAAATCCCCTGTTTGCCGAAAATGGTTATTGGAACGGCGACCCAAACTGGGTCCAGGGAGATTATCACCTGAAATCCGAGGCCGGAAGGTGGGACCCGAACAACCAAACGTGGGTCATTGACGATGTCAGCAGCCCCTGCATAGACGCCGGCCATCCCGCCTACCCGACCGATTTCGAGCCTTATCCTGACGGCAACATAATCAACCAGGGTGTTTACGGCGGGACGGAACAAGCAAGTAAATCTCCAAACGGCCAATACACCTACTGCTCAAGCATCCCTGCATGTGATATAGATGAAGACTGCAGAGTCGGAGTTTCCGATTTCACCTTAGTAACGGCTGATTGGCTCCGCACAGAGGAACTTGAGCCGAATATGGTCATTCAGGAATGGGCCGAAAGGTACAATGGGCCGGACAAAAATGATGATGACGCGTTGGCTATTACCACGGACAGTTCCGGCAGCATATATGTAACCGGCTGGAGCGAGGGTACAGACACAAGTAAGGATTATGTTACAATCAAATACGACTCGAACGGAACAAAACTTTGGGCCGACAGGTACAATGGGCCGGGCAACGACTATGACCGTGCAGTTGCCATAGCCGCCGACAGTCTGGACAACGTTTATGTAACAGGCTCGAGCAAGGGGACCGGGGGCAAGCTGGATTACGCCACAATTAAATACGCCTCGGACGGAACAAGGCTTTGGGTAAAGCGTTATAACGGACCGGCTGACGGGCATGATACCGCCTGCGCCGTCGGCGCGGATAGTTGGGGCGACGTGTACGTAACAGGCTGGAGCGAGGGGGCGGGCGGCGACAAGGATTATCTTACAATCAAATATGACACCAACGGCAGCCAACTCTGGGCCGTCAGATATGATAATCCCGCCTGGGGCCTGGATGACCAAGCTAATGCTATGGCGATAGATGCCGTGGGAAATGTCTATGTAACAGGCTCCAGCAATGAAGATGCGTTTACGGACCACTACACTACAATCAAATATGACCCGAATGGAAATGAGGTTTGGGTCGCCCACTACAGCTATACCGACGAGGAAGCCAAAGCCATAGCCATAGACAGCCTGGGCAATGTCTGCGTAGCAGGTAACAGTAACGGTGCCAACGGACGCCCTGATTACGCAACAATTAAATATGACTCAGGTGGAAACGAACTTTGGGCGGCACGGTACAACGGCCCGGGCAACGATGGTGATTATCTGAATGGGATAGCGATAGACAGCGTTGACAATATCTATGTTACCGGCTCCAGTGAAAGCGCCGAGGGCGACATGGATTACGCCACTATCAAATACGACCCCAACGGAAGCGAACTATGGGCGGCAAGATATAACGGGCCGGGCAACAGCAACGACTACGGACTCGCCCTGGCTCTGGACGGTCTTGATAATATCTATGTAAGTGGTGAAAGTTCGGGCGTCAGCGGAGATTATGCCACAGTCAAGTACGACCCGAACGGAAATGAACTTGGCCAAGCGAGGTACGACGGGCCGGGCAACGGTGATGACAGCCCGTCGGCCATTGTTATAGACAGTCTGGACAATGTTTACGTAACAGGCTGGAGCCAGGATTCGGGATACTATGACTACCTCACAATCAAATATGCTCCGAGTTATACCTGCACAACTATAATAACGGGCGATTTCGATAACGACTGCAAAATAGATTTTACAGACTTCGTGATAATGTCATCGCACTGGCTCGAATGCAACCTTGAGCCGCAGGAAGCGTGTTGGGAATAACTTTTCGCCCTCCGATTGGGCAAAGGTGACAATCTGCGGCGAAATCCCGGCCGATGTTACGGGATTTGAGGCCGAATCCGGCTAATCGATTGTCGAATCTGCTCCAGGCAAAACAAATAAATACAACAATTAGTCCAAGCTCGATGGCGCTCAGGGCCAGGTACTTTAGAGCTTCCTGGAGCCATGAAGACAGCTCGGCAGCGAGCAGGTCAATCATCATCATTGCATCAGAGACAACAACCAGCCAGACGGCCATGAGGACAAAAGGTAAATAGGTTGGGAATTGATTTTTTCTCTTTGGGCAGTTGGCCAGGTTGACCGGCCCTGCAAATCCGCAGGACAGTACACAAGAGATATGGCGCCAAGTGCGCAAAGGGCCGGCAGGAAGATATTAGCCACACCTGTTTTTGTGACAGCCAGGAACCTGCTTAAAACGGAGATATTTATAAGAGCAGCCATCACATTAATAATAAGAGATAATAAGAAAGTGGTCAACCGGAAGCTGTGTTATAGAGAAGGGCAGGGGAGTACTTGCGCATAAGCACTGCTTGGTGGGCAATTTATGGGTTTTTCGAAAATTTTCGAAAATTTTTGGGTTTTAAAGAAATTCTAACTTGAATTTCATGTATAAGGTGGGTATACTGATACGTAGAGAGGAAGGAGACAAGGTGAAACATATAACTATCGAAAAACGATTCTGTTCATGTCGAATGTTTGAGGGCCTGGAGGAGGTCAAACGAATCTACTGGTATGGCACAAATAACCAGAAAAACCATTTATTTAGCGAAGTCATAAATGCACGGAAAAACCACGAGTTTCCATAGATTCAGTCGGAGTAAGGTTACAATTTCTTCTTTTAGGAATGAAGTGAAAATGAAAAGATTAATTCTCACTATAGCAGTATCGGTGTTATGCTTGTATCCTGCAAAGATGGGGCAAGCGGCAGTGCAGGATGGTGTTGAAGTAGCGCATTGTTTTGACGACCTCAATGACAGCAGCGGTAACGGCCATACTGCTTCTCTTCAAGGAGGTGCCAATTTGTCCGGCGGGATGGTCTATTTTGACGGTAATGGTGATTATGTTAACGTGGGTAGCGGTACATGGAGCAGCAATCCCTGTGACGGCAGCAGCAATTTTACAATTGCAATCGCCTACGCATCCTCACAAACGGGCGAGGGAGAAGAGGGAGCCGCTTTAGCTTGTATAGGCGACCCATCTGTAGAAGGAGGCTCAGGACATCTGACTATATTTACAAATAACAACGGCCAATATGTTGACTGTTGGTATGTCGGAGCAGTTCTGGGGGGCACGCAGTACTCAGGTCTGTCTTATTCGTTCTCCGATGGAAATATGCATTGCTGCTTTATCACTTACAATGCAAGCACGGACATGGTAAAGTTATATGCGCTTGACGGTGGAAGTGCCGTAGCGGGACCAAGCGGTACCCTCGGAATTAATACTACCGGTTCAAATGAATATCCACGGCTCGGAAGAGCACATGATGACCCTTATAATGATTTTGCAACTGTGGAACTCAACGGGCAAATCAGTCTGTTTGCCATCTGGAACAGGATTATAAGCACCTCTGAAATGGAACTTGTTGAAGATTTGTGTGTTCCGCCGAATCCCTGCAGGCCGAATAATCCAAGCCCAGCCAATCTAGATGAACATATCGATTATCGCAATCTTATACTGGACTGGAGTGTTGAAGGAGGATGCGATCCCTGTACGACTTATGATGTTTATTTTGGTACATCTTCACCCCCTCCATTACAGGCCTCCGGCGTGACCAATACTGATTGGAGCTGTCCATCACCTCTAAACATAGATCAATGGTATTGGTGGCAAATAAAGGCACAAGTCCCCGGCGATCCGTGCAGCCCCATTGAGGGCAGTGAATGGAAATTCAAGACCGGCGGAAAGGCATATAATCCCAGTCCTTATGACGGGGAAGGAAACGTACAGACTTCTTCGCAACTTAGCTGGAGTGGTGACAGCTTTGCCGACTCCTATAATGTGTACTTCGGAACGACACCGGATGGCGGTACATTTCAGGATAATACAACCGACCCCTGCTTTACTCCCACTCTGGAAGCTGAGACACCTTACTATTGGAGAATAGATGAAGTTATCGGCGGCTCGCCTCAGACGGGCGATGTCTGGTCATTTGAAACGGCACTGGCTCCGCCGGATCCGGAGGAGCTGGGCTTCGATGAAATCCTGTTTGTCCAACGGCCCAGTTTCGCCAGCGATCATTTTTATACTGATTTTATTCACTATGATCCGGACGGTTTATTCAGGTCGGATAACGGCATTTACAAATACAATCTGACTACCCATGTAATCGCGCCTGTGATTACTGCCGCAGACATGCCGGGAGGCCAGGGAGTTTTCTATAAGTTCGACCTGGATTGGGATGCATCTCGTATCGTATTTGATTACAAACGAGGCGTCGGTTATGGTTACCGTATCTGGATGTGTGATATTGACGGCTCAAATCTGACCCAGATTACGACAACACCGCCGGATGAGGCGGCTAATATGGCTGAATACGACATGGGAGAGTACACTTATTCTTTCCACTATGATGATATGCATCCTTGTTTCACACAGGAAGATACAATCATTTTCACATCGACACGTTGTAAATTTACTACCCTTTGTGATTACGACGGTGTACTGACTACACCGGTGCTTCATCGAATTAATATTGATGGAACCGGACTTGAGAAGTTGACCGACAGTCCCGTCAGTGAATTCGCACCTTCGATGATGTCCGACGGCAGAGTGGTTTATACGCGTTGGGAATATGTCGATAAGGATTCGCTGTACTGCAAGGTTGGATACGCGATGAATCCGGACGGGAGTCATGTAAATGAAATCATCGGCCTTGACCATCACTCGCCTCCGACTTTTAACTATTTCCGCCAGGTTCCGACTAATCCGAACAAGTTTGTCTGCGTAGGTGCGCCTCACTACTGGCAGGGCGATAATTTGGGACCGATTCTTTTGATAGACAGGACCAAGGAAGTAAGAACACATGAAGAACCCGACGACCCGACACCCGGGCCTGCTGTTACTTATGTTACACCAAAAGTTCATATCTGGCAGGAACCGGGATGGAACTTCTGGACAGGTTCCGGTTGGGTTATGGATGAGGATGGTTCTTCCGGCAAGCTCTATACAACGCCGTACCCGCTCAATGAGACTCAGTTCCTTGTTACCTGCAAGTATAATGATAGTGACTCCTGGGATACACGTGATGCATATGATATTTATCTAATAGACGTCAGCGAGAACCATATTCCGCTTGTTAGTGTGTCTGGAACGAGCTGCTGGAATCCATATCCTTTGAAGACGCGCGATAAACCCATAAAGATAAATGCCTTAAAATTCCCTTCTTATGTGGCATCGAATCAGGGTCTTGCGCTGGTTACTGATGTTTATAAGGGCCTGGAAGGGGAAGGTGACCCTCCTATAGCCCGCGGCGATGTGAAATATCTGCGAGTTAATATGGTCGTATCGCGCCCCTGGTCGTGCCATCGAATTTTGTTATGGGATCCTGTTGTATCAAGTACCGGCTGGGCTGCGGCCTTGTGGCCTCGAGTCCAACTTGGTATCGTCCCCGTTGAAGATGACGGCTCCGCTTACTTTGTAGTTCCTGCAGACAGGAATATCTTTTTGCAGGCCTTGGATTCAGAATATCGTGAGCTTCAACGGGAACGAACATATATAAATTTCAGGCCGGGTGAGTTCCGTTCCTGTATTGGCTGTCATGAACAAAGCGGTCATGCACCGACGCCACCGTACGGCTCGAGCGAAGCTGTTATGGCATTTCAAAATCCACCTGTTATCCCAGAACCGATGCCCGGTGAGGCAGCAGGAACGGGCGACTGGGCCGGCTGGGGTGTGAAGGTTCTATATTATCCTTATGATATACAGCCAATCTTTAATGACCCCTGCAGGCCTGGTGGTAGTTGCGTTAGTTGCCACAGCGGCGGAAGTCCATCCGGTGATCTTGATCTTAGCGATGGTCTCACAGAGGCGTACAACGTTTCTTATGAAAGTTTAACATATGGTGGATATTGCGGTCCGTTGGTTTTTGAAAATAATGACCACATGGATGATGATCTGACGCAGTTCGAGCCGCCTATGTATTTCGGCTGTCATAATTCTTATCTTGCCTGGTGGCTTTATAATGATGCGACTCACAGGGCAAGACTTACTGACCAGGAACTGAGAACCATATTCCGATGGGTGGACACTAATTACCAGTACTACGGCACCTATTACGGCAGGCATCATAGTGACCACTCCAGTGATCCTGATTTCAGGCGGATGCCGACAGTCGAAGAAGCAATCAGTTATGATGCGCCATCGTGGCATAATTAAAAATTGAAATAGTTGTTTGGTATCTTAAAGATAGTTGAATAATCTTAAAATATGAAGGTGGAAAGGTGGATACAATACACAACAAAAGGCTCTATGTGATATCGGTATTGATTCTGGTTTTAGCATTAACTGTAAATGCCCGGGCGTCTGATTATTATTCACCTGCGGCAGTTGCGCTTGACAATGCAGGGCAATATCTCTACATCGCCGAACACACAGCCAACCAGATTGAAGAGTTTAACACTTCGACCGAGACGGTTACAAGGACATTGTCACTGGATAAGGCGCCTACCGGTGTGGTTTGTTCCAGCAGCGGGAAGTTGTATATAACAGCCGGTGATTATAATGGGAAAGTGTACGTAATCGACACTACCGAAACAGAGTGGGCGGTAAACGATACCATTGATGTTGGGCATACGCCTATGTCGCCCGTACTAAGTTCCGATGGCTTGCATCTTTATATATGCAACCGTTTTGACGGGACGGTTATGGATATTGGTACTGCTTCCGGGACGGTACTGAGCACGATTGATGTAGTTCGTGAGCCGGTGGCGGCTGCGATAACACCCACCTCTGACAAGCTGGTCGTCGTTAATCAACTGCCCGACGGCGCTGCCAACACCGGGACAACGGGTTGTGATGTTTCAGTAATGAATACTTCCGGCTATGCGGTAACGAATATTGAGCTTTACAACGGTTCTACCGGTGCAAAAGGCGTTTGTATATCGCCGGACGGCAATTATGCCTATATAACACATATCATTGGTCGTTACCAGGTTCCGACGAGTCAGCTTGAAAGAGGCTGGATTATGACAAACGCGATGAGCATTATCAATCTTAACACGTCGCAAATCGTTAATACGGTCCTGCTCGATGATGTGGAAATGGGAGCTGCGAATCCCTGGGGCATCGCCTGTACGAGCGATGGGAGCAAATTGGTTGTCGCTCATTCAGGAAGCCATGAACTAAGTATCATAGACAGGAACGGTGTTCATAATCGTCTTTCAAATCTGCCGTATACCGGTGGATTTTCCCAGACCTCTACTGACGTACGCAATGACCTGGGCTTTTTGTCCGGATTGAGAAACAGAATACAACTTCCGGGCAAAGGCCCGAGGGCGGTAGCAGTCTATGGGAACAAGGCATACGTCGCTGAATATTTCTCGGACAGCATCTCGATCATAAATATCGACACCAAAGCTGTTGAACAGGCTCTCTTAGGTTCGCAAAATCCAATGGACCAAGTCAGGCTCGGAGAATTTTATTTCTACGATGCTCAGCAGGGCACTTTTCAAAAGTGGCTCAGTTGTAACAGTTGTCATCCCGACGTACGTGCGGACGCCTTAAACTGGGACCTTGCCAACGATGGTTACGGAAGCCCCAGAAACGCCAAAAGTTTATTGAAATCGCATTACACACCTCCCGCGATGATAACAGGCATACGACCCGATGCAGAGACTGCGGTTCGTGCCGGTTTTAAGTTTATCCAGTTTGCAATTCGAACTGAAGATGACGCCGGCGCCGTCGATGCGTTCCTGGGTTCTGTTGAACCTGTTGAAAGCCCCTATCTGGTAAACGGCGAGCTGAGCGAGGCCGCCGAGCGAGGTAAGGATCTGTTCGATTCGGCATATTGCAGCGTATGTCACTACGGACGGTATTACACTGATCAATCTTCACACGACGTGGGCACGGGCAGAGGAGGCGGTGAGTCGTTTGACACACCCACCCTGACCGAGGTGTGGCGGACGGGGCCGTATCTTCAGGATGGCCGGGCAGCAACGATGCTGGAAGTCCTAACTACGTACAATCCAGGGGACCGGCACGGCGTTACATCGGACTTGACCGAACAACAGCGAAACGATCTTGCTGAGTATGTTTTAAGCCTTGGTGTTTCACAGGAAACGTGTATTGGTGACTTCGACGGCAATGGGGGAGTCGGCCCTGAGGACCTGGAGATTTTGGCCGCCGCCTGGCTGAGCTTTTCGGGCGGTTCCAACTGGAACCATGTTTGTGATATATCCGACCCGAACGACCTGGTTATCAACGGGAAGGATTTTGCAGTCTTTTCGGGCAACTGGTTGTGCCCTTAAGGTGCCTGAAAACAGCACAGAACCGGCCCGGTTTCGCCATCCTGATTAAAATACCAATTCGTTTGCTTTTTAACCGCTCATGCGAAAATTGTAGCGTTGGATTTGCATCAACGCTATAATCAGTTCTGTGTGTGAAACAATCAGAACAGGCGCTAAGTGAAAAGTAACCAGGCTTCGCAAAAACGGGCGGTTGGGGGACAAAGGAACGTAAACAGGTGCAAGGTGTAAAAACAAAACGAGAGTTAGAAGTTCGTGATTGCGGCCTGATGGCCTACAAAGACGCGTTGAATCTGCAAAAAAGCCTCGTTGAACAAAGACAGAACGGCCAAATCGGCAACACTATACTGATATTGGAACATCCGCCTGTAATTACGTTAGGTGTCCGCAAGGATTTGAATAAGTTGCTTGTTGATGAAGATATTCCGGCGCAAAAGGGAATTGAGATTGTGCTGGTTCGCCGCGGTGGAGGTGCCACAGCACACAACCCGGGGCAAGTTGTCCTGTACCCGATTATCAAGCTCAAGTCGCTTGGATTAGGTGTAAGCGACTATATCAGGGTTCTGGAGGCAATTGGTCTTGAACTCCTCGAACAATTGGGAGTGTGGGCCGAGAGACGAAGAGGATTTCCGGGACTGTGGACAAAAGGCGGGAAAATAGGTTCGATAGGGGTGCAAATCAGGCGATGGACAACTTTCCATGGAATGGCCATCAACATCAATAACGATTTGAGTATCTTCGAGACCATCGTACCCTGTGGTCTGGAGGGCGTGGAAATAACAAGTGTATTGAAGCAAACGGCCACGGAATATCCGATGACCCGGGTAAAAAAAAGATTAACGGATTTGTGTTTCAAGCACCTTGCGGGTCGAAATGTTAAATCGTTGAGTTTGTGAGACGGCGAATGGCCGAATCGATTGGCAAACTGCCCGTATGGCTCAAGAGGAGATTCAAAACCGGCGAAACCTACAGCCACACACGCGATGTGCTTAACTCGCTGGGCCTGGAGACGATATGCACCAATGCAAACTGTCCGAACATCGGCGAGTGCTGGTCAAGAGGCACCGCAACGGTCCTGATTTCAGGCAATGTATGTACGCGCAATTGCAGGTTCTGCTCCGTCGCCGCCGGCAGGCCCGAACCCCCCGACCCGGACGAGCCGAGGCGGGTGGCACAGATGGCCAGGCGATTAAATCTGAAGTATCTCGTTATTACAAGCGTTACCCGAGACGATTTGCCCGACGGAGGTGCGGCACATTTTAGAAACGTGGTAAACAGGTGCAGACGCGAAATACCTGATATGCGATTCGAGCTGCTCGTGCCCGATTTTCGAGACGGACAGGATGATGCGATAAAGATTCTTGCTGAGGCAGTGCCCTTTGTGTTCGCTCACAATGTTGAGACCGTACCTTCACTATATCCCAAGGTTCGTGCCGGTGCCGATTACAACCTCTCTTTAGACCTGTTGAGAAGGGCCAAACAGGCATATCCCGACATCCAGACCAAATCCTCGATTATGTTAGGTCTCGGCGAGAGCGATACAGAGGTCATCAATGTCCTGAAGGACTTGCGGCGGGCACGGTGCGACCGAATCGCAATAGGTCAGTACTTAAGGCCCGATAAAGATGCTGTAAGTGTCGTAAAATTCATATCACCGGACAAGTTCGACTGGTGGCACAAAAAGGCCGAGAGCCTGGGATTTTCGTGGGTGATGGCCTCGCCGTTCACCAGAAGCTCATTCGGCGCCGAAAAGGATAATCCGGAAAATACAAAAAGACCTCTTAATATACCTTAATATATCCTTGACCCAAACCTTGCTTTTTGGTATAATATACATTGATATTAAGGCCTGCTGGGGCGGCTGTCTTCATCTTTGATTCAAACCAACTTACAGGAAATATTCTTATCGGACCAGCGGGGCAAAGAAAAAATATATCTATTCTTTTTTTATTGGGCGGGGTAATTTTGCATCAGTTGCTATTTTATCTTATATTTTAATCTGGAGATACGAAGCTTTTACAGGCTTGAAGGAAAAATAACGAGGGGAAAAAACGAGAGGGGAATAAGATGAACAGGTACAAGGGGAGAAACAGGCACCTTCGCCGGGGGGCTATCCTTATTATCGCCGTGATTTTCGTCGCCGTTTTCTCATCTTTTGGACTGGCGGTGTTGACAATGTCCTCGACCAACGTCCGGGTAGCCGACAATCAACAAAAGGCCAACCGGGCGCTCGAAAGCGCGCAGTCCGGACTCGAAGTAATGAAGTACTGGCTCGGACGAGTGGCTATGCCCGGCGATACCACACCTGCAGACAGGTTCAGCACCCTGACATACCTTCTAAATTCCGATATGGGCAACGCCGGTATTTATGTCAACCAGGCTTATGACGACGATGGTTACCCTGCATCTCTTGGCCTTGGTGACGTAGCTGTAAGCGCTCTTACGGACCAATCTTTTTCAACCTCTCTTCAAAAAACCGCCGACCTCGATGTACTTCAAATGGATATTACAGGCAACTCCAATTCCATAGCACGAACCATCAGGGTCAATTACACCTTTGGCACAAGGGCTCATAATGTTTTCGACTACGGCGTGGCAACAAAAGGCCCTTTGAGTCTTTCCGGTAACATCGATATGAGCGGCGCCACAGTGGCTGTCGAGGCCGACGTTTATATCGAAAGTCATAATCAAAACGAAGCTCTTTCCATCATAGGCAACTCACAAATTGCAGGTGATGTACAAATCACAAACCCCGACGCATACGTTACCCTTCAGGGTGGACAGGCCGGTATAGGCGGAGAAACCGGGGAAGCCGCTCTCGATAACGTTACAATCGGGGCAGAACCTGCAGAGTTTCCCATTCCTCTGACCGGTTATTTCGAGCAGTATGTACAGAACACTTTTGACCCTGCGATTCACGACACAAGTGCCGACAACACATACGAGAACATAAGGATACCCGGCGGAACCAATCCCCACTTCTCCGGCAATGTAACTCTCAACGGAATAATCTTTATCGAAACGCCTAACATCGTAACATTTACCGGAAACGTCAATATCACCGGCATGGTCATAGGTGACGGTGATATGAATGACAATTCGGGCGCAAATCAATTGACATTCTTAGGCAACGTCAGCAGCAATCCTGTTGGCGACCTGCCCGAGACCTCTCAGTTTGACGGTATCCGGGACGAAACCGGCACCTTTCTTATGGCGCCCGGATTCAGCGCATCTTTCGGCGGAAACTTTGACACCCTAAACGGTGCGATAGCCGCCAACGGTATCAATTTCTTCGGTAATGCAGGTGGAACAATCAACGGCTCCATATTGAACTATTCCGATACACCCATGACATTCAGCGGCAACAGTGACCTTATCTTCAACCGTTCGGGCATAACCGAGGTGCCCGCGGGTTTCGGGCCCGAGATAATACTTCATTATGTCTCGGAATCTTATTCGGAAGTGTAAGGCTGATAACAGCCTTGAAAAATCAAACAAAAAAACTGATTTACAGCGAAAAAATATAAAGGGTGAAGAAATGAGAAACTTAAAAACTACAATCTGTTTTTTAGGATTGCTGATTGCCGGTTCCGCCGGCGCGGCGGTTCACTATGTTCCCACGGACTACCCTACTATTCAGGCTGCCATTGACGCCGCTTCCGGCGGTGATTCCATCGTGATAAACCCCGGAACGTATTCGGGCCCCGGTAATTACAGCATCAGCTTCAAAGGTAAGGCAATTACGGTTCAAAGTACCGACCCCGGTGATCCTTATGTAGTTAATACAACTGTAATTGACTGCCAGGGATCGCCTTCAACGCGGGGCTTCGTCTTTCATTCCGGCGAAACGTCGGATTCAAAACTGACGGGCCTGACAATCACCGGCGGCGATAACTTTTTGGGTGGTGGTATATACTGCTATAACAGCAGCAGCCCTGCAATCAGCAAATGTGTTATTACCGCTAATTCAGCCGTATTCGGTGGGGCGGTCGCGGTTGGAAACAACAACAGCCAACCCACTATTTCCGCTTGCACTATCACGGAAAACTCCGCTATGGTGGGCGGCGGCGCAATATATTGCATTGGTTCGGGTCCCAGATTCGAAAGCTGCATCATTGCAGGAAACTTTGCGCCCCGAGGCGGTGCCGTCTATAGCCATAACCCCGGCAATTCCATCATAGCCAATTGCACAATCACTTCAAATGCAGCCTCTGTATGGGGAGGGGCTTTCTATTGTTTCGCATCAGGCAACATGGATATAAGTAACTGCATCCTCTGGGACAATACCGCCTCAAGTGCATCGGAAATGATGGTCGGCAATGTGGGCGCACCCGCTTCTGTCAGCATTTCATATTGCGATATCCAGGGCCTGTCGGCTGGTGTAGTAGCCAACAGCGGCTCGACCGTCAATTGGGGACAGGGTAATATCGACCTTGACCCTATGTTTGTAAGCGGCGGTCAGATGGACAGCATCACCAAAGTTTATACCAAGGGCAATTACCACTTGACTGAAGACTCTCCCTGCATCGACGCCGGTAACCCCTCGTTCGTTGCAGGTACACAAATCGATATTGACGGTGAAAGCAGGTTATCTGGAGCGGCGGTGGATATCGGAGCAGATGAATTCGCAGTCGTATCGACCATAAATGCTGACATCAAGTTCAGGCCCAGGGCACTAAACCTGAGAAGCAGGGGCAGGTGGACGCTCTGCACCATAAAGCTTGATGACGGCCATGACGTTCGGGATATAGCCGTTGACAGCATCAAACTGAACAACGAAGTGAAACCTTCGGCAGCCAAAGCTTTCCGATTCAGCAAGAAGCTTTTTGTTATGTTCAACCGGGCGGAGGTTGAAAACACATTAAGCGATGCCCAGGGATCTGCGCTGATTGTTGTCACCGGAAATCTTGGAGATGGTACCGTCTTTGAGGGACAGGATACCATCAAGATAGTAAACGGATACTGTAACATGAAAAACAAAACATTTGGGAAGCTAAGCAAGCACTTCAAGCAAAAATGCGGCAAGATTTGCAAAAAGTAATTAAACCCGCAGGTTTGCGGTCGCCGGCTTTAATAAGGAATTTCTTCTGATTTGGATGAGTTAAAGGTGCCAGCTTGAATACCGCGCCGGAAGGAGGGTAGTATGAGCAAGCACGAAAGGAAAAACAAAAACAGTCCGCAAGGTGTGGTCCTTGTCGTTGCGATGATTTTTATGGTAGTCTTTTCATCGCTGGGTGTTGCTATGTTGAGAATGTCATCTACCAATATCCGGGTAGCGGATAATCACCATAAGGCAAATACCGCAATGGATGCGGCACTTTCAGGTCTGGAGTGCGGTCAATATTTCATCGCTAACTACTCGCCAGTTAGCAACACCACCGACAATCTTATTACCACTCAGGAGGCTGATGCCGCCTGGAATCAGTTCTCATATCAAATTCAACAAATCGGGGGACAATCAGCCACAACCGGCCGGCTGACTAATGATGTTGGAACCGAGACTGGTGATTTCATCGAGGCAACCAACGTAAACCTTGGTGGGATAGGTGCCTCTTTCAACATCAAATTCTCTCGACTTGATACCGATCCCTTCACTATTATACTTGAGTCAACCGGAACATACGGCCAGCTCTCCCGACGGGTAAGAATGAGTGTGGCAATCGCCAAGGATACCAGAACCCTCGAGTATGCAGTAGCAAGTAAAAGCCGTATCATCGTTACCGGAGATTCCACTATCGAAGGTGATATATACAGTACCTATGACAGGCCCAACTACGCGCCTCCTTTTGAGCTGCGGGCTGAATCAACGGTAAACGGAACTCTTAATACCGTTGTTGAGAAAGGCTATTTCAATCCCCAAAGTACCGACTATGTCGGCTATACACTTGAGACGCTGGATGAAAACGGCAATCCTATGTTCGATGAAAACGGCAACCGCGTCTACAGCGAAGGCGATATGGTTCAGGGTACACATCAAGGCATCAATTACGGCCAGCCCCTGCCCACCCTGCCCGGTTTCGAAGCTTCCGATTACGATACGAGTTCCTACGGAAATAACCCCAACATGTCGTATTTTGCGCTGTCCGACACGACCGACGGAGTTGATGGCCGTGTTACTGAATATTTCCCCCATGCTGATAATGATTTTACACAGCCCCTCAACGGGAGCAGCAAACAGATTCATCGCTATGTCATTGAAAACCAGACCATCACAAATCGCACCCTCAGAGCGGGCAGCAACGCACTGTTTCGAAACTGCACCTTTGAAGGTGTCCTGTTCGTTGAATCCACCACCGAAAACCCTTATTACCCCAACTACGCCGACAGCCGGACCGGAAACAATGTCAGGTTTGAGAACTGCAACTTTAACGGGACAATAGTAACGGAAGTCCCCGAAGATTTTCAGTGGAAAAACAATATGCTGTATTTTACTAATGATGCCATATTCAACAACACTTATATGGAAGAGGCCACAATCCTGGCTCCCAATTTTAATGTAAACGTTGGAAACGCCAGGGCGCTCGAGGATGGAAGTGAAAGTGTATTAGAAGGTCTCGTGGTCGGAGGTATAGTTGACATACGCGGTAACGCCAGTGTCGAGGGTACAATACTTTCGATGTATGACCCTTCGGAACTTGGTTATGCATCGAGGCAGTACGGAACCAATGTCGGCTTTTCCGATGAAAATAACGAAGCATCTGTCCCCGGCGACGCAGAATTCGGAACTATTCATGTTCGTCCCGATCCCGACCGGATGCTGCCCGTCGGCGTAGCGAGTGATATTATCCTTGTGGTTGACCAGACAAGCTACCAGGAGCTTTAAACCCGATTGCAAAATCTTTTCTGGCTTTGGTATAGAGGGTGGCAGGAAGCTTTCTCGCGAATATTAACTCGGATGGTCCGGCGTCGTTAGCTTTCAATAACTGTGCTGCGTGAAAGTCGCAAAAGTACTTGGGCCGCCTGAAGCGCGTTATTTACCGCTTCAGGCGGCGTCTTTTTGTATGAACCGCACCCGCACGTTCAGTGAATCAGTCCCAGGCGACGCAGGGTAGCACCTGCCCATCTGGCCGAGCGAACCTGGGCAAAAACAAACAGCAAAAGCGTTATCAGCCACAGCACCAAAAATCGAAGATACCAAAGCACCTGGCTGACAACTGTATCTTCAGCCGTCGGTGCAGCAGTACACAGCAATTCGGCCGGGGTATAAACGGTCCCTGCAACCACACCGGCAAAAAGCCTCTGCCATGGAAACAGCAGCACAAGACCGAAAAGCGAGAGAATAAAGGCGCGACAGATATGGTTCATGCCGCCTAATCGACCGACCAGCGATATCTTAATGCTCACCAGCAATATAAAACAGTAAAGTGTCGCCGCGATGATAAGAATGAAGTTGCACGCCCAAATCAGTGTAGCAATGTGGCTGCAGTTGAAAGCGAACTGTGTGCCGGGCTTTGTTTGGTTACCATCGGTCTGAGCAGGAGCAGGAGCGGCTGTGCCCGCAGATTCGTCCGGCTGGGCCGTTTCTTCGCCGATATCGGCGGTTGCAAGTTGGGCCTGCTCTGCGATTGTCCCGGCTTGGCCTGCGGTCGATGCTTCAACAACACCCCCGGCATCCGGATTCGCGTCTGCCCGGCCGCTGCAGGGGACCCCGAAAACAAGCCCTTTGTCAGTCATCTCGTAACAACCGGTATTATCGATGTAGCCTAATTGCCGGAGCCAGAAAGCGGCCTGCAACAACAAAAGGCACAACAAAATAACGAAGAACAAAAAGTTCTTCGTGGCTTTGAACGCATTGACCGCTTCAAGACAATCGGTGGTATCAACCATATCCTTTGTTTTTTCGTTCTCATTCATTTTTCCGTCTCCCAACTTACATTACGCCACAGAGAACCGTACAGACATTATTCTGAGCGTCCCCTGTCACTCTGAACGTCCTCTGTCATTCTGAGCCCTTCGCTCCGCTCAGCATGACAACAAAAAACGGTCAGTTTGACTAATTTATATTTAACCCGGCCACCTCTTGAATAGATTAACAACGACTCATTCAAGGCTGTCCCGCCCGGCTTTCTCAGTCATCTGCAATTCTGTTGAAGACATTATGCGCGACCTTCAATGTTTTTTCAACATCTTCTTTTGAATGGGCCAGTGATACAAACATCGCTTCGTAAGCGCTTGGTGCAAGATAAATCCCTCCTTTAAGCATCCCCGAGAAGAACTTTTTGAACATTTTGATATTGCTGCCGCGGACATCGGTAAAATTAAGGACGGGTTTATCAGTGAAAAAGCAGCTCATTATTGAGCCGACGCGGTTAATAGTAACAGCGATACCGGCGGATTCTGCGGCGTGCTCCAGGCCGGCCTGCAGAGCTGCGCCGCTTGCTTCAAGCCTGGTGTAGCAATCACCGCCGGCCAGTATCTCAAGGGTCGCATTCGCCGCAGCGGTCGCAAGAGGATTGCCGCTGAGCGTCCCGGCCTGATAGACCGGCCCAAGCGGAGCCAACATATCCATAATCTTCGCCAGCCCACCCACCATAGCCGCCGGCAGCCCCCCTCCGATTATCTTACCCAAACAGGTAAGGTCGGCGTTTACGCCGTAAAGCTCCTGTGCGCCGCCCAAAGCCACACGAAAACCGGTTATTACCTCGTCGAAGATAAGTACGGCACCGTTTTTATCAGACAACCGCCGAAGCATCTGCAGATACCCATCCACAGGCGGCACCACCCCCATATTAGCGGCAACCGGCTCGACCAGCACCGCCGCAATTCGGCCTCTGTATTTTTCGAAAGCCGTCTCAACGGCCTCGAAATCGTTGTACGGTATCGCAACGGTCAGTTCGGCAAGCTGCTGTGGAACTCCTTTGCTCGAAGGTTTGGAAATCTGGGCCAGACCGGAGCCGGCTGATACGAGCAGTGAATCACTGTGCCCGTGGTAACAACCGACCATCTTGATTATATAATCCCTTTCGGTAAACGCCCGTGCCAGGCGGACAGCCGTCATTACCGCTTCGGTGCCGCTGTTTATCATCCGCACCTTTTCGATTGAGCCGAACGCCGCGACCACCTTTTGGGCCAGTGCTGTTTCAGCCTGGGTTGGCGCCCCAAAGCTCATGCCGCGCCGGGCGGCCTCTGTAACTGCACGGACAACCTTCGGGTGCGCATGGCCCAATATCATCGGCCCCCACGAGCAAACATAGTCGATATACTCATTGCCGTCTATATCGTATATCTTTGAGCCGCTCGCCGAGCCGATAAACAATGGCTCCGTATCAACCCCCCCGAACGCCCTGACCGGCGAATTAACTCCCCCGGGTATAACTTCACTTGCCTCAGCAAAGGCATGAGCCGATTTTTGACGAAAGTTTTTACCTGATTTCATAAATCACCTTTCATTTGAAACCGTGCTGAATATGATAAGTGCCGCACCGCACGATATTCAAGTAAATTTTAATATCATAAGGTCTTGGGGCAAGCCCGCACCCCCTTGTTTTGCCGAAAAACAGCAATCCACTATTTTTCTTGCAAAAGCATCCCGATTGCATATACTCTTAAGGTTCTAAATGGACGAAAAGAGTTCTTTTTGAATGAACAGGTGAAATTATGCATACAGTTGTTAAATGGATACGCAGGAATCAAAGAAAGCTGATGGCCTTTGTTGTCATCTTCATTATGATAGCCTTTGTCGGTGGTGCCGCCTTCCAGCAGATTATGAGCAGGATAGGTGCCGGCGGGAGTACCGTTGCGTATTTCGGCGAAAAAGGCAAAATAGCGGGCAGTGATATCCTCCGGGCCCAGTCCGACCTTAGTGTGCTCAGAATGCTCATGTTCGACAGACTGCTTTATTTCGGCCTGGGGGATTTGCCGTCCAGACTGCTTGGACAACTGCTTTTCCCGGACAGCCGTATTGCCGCAGCACTGAGCGACAATATGAAACAAGCGGTTATCCAGGGCCGACTCCGGATGAGTACAAAGGATATAGATACGTTCTTCAGCCAGGCCACGGGCCGAAGCGAGTTGCTCTGGATTTTGCTAAAGGCTGAAGCAAAACAGGCCGGCTGCATTACGACAAACACCCAGGCCAAGCAGTTACTCAGACAGATAGTGCCTCAGCTTACCCAGGGCCAGACCGACGCAAAACGGCTGGTCGATTACATAATCAAAAACCACGGCATTCCGGAAAGACAAATCCTTCGGACGACAGCGGACCTCTGGTCAATCCTGGCATATACAAAAATGATTACGAGCAATGAGAATATAACAATCAGCGAGGTTCAGGCCGCTGTCGGGCGCGAAGGAGAAAGGATTAATGCCGAGTTCGTAAAAATAAACGCTTCCGACTTTGTCGCCGGCGTGGGCGAGCCTGCACCCGAAGAGCTGACCGACCAGTTCGAGCGATACAAACAATTTCCACCCGACCGGATAAATGACCGGAATCCCTACGGTTTCGGATACAAACAGCCGGCGAGAATAGTGCTTGAGTACCTTATCCTGAAGCTGGACGATGTGCAGACATTAATAGCCGAGCCTACGCCGGACGAAACCGAAGCGTTCTATCAGCAAAATCTGGACCTGCCCGACTATCAGTTTCTGTTCAAATACGAGGAGCCTGCAGACCCCAACGACCCGGCCTCCACGGTTCAAAAGACCAGGAGCTACGCAGAGGTCGCCGGCCGGATCGAGCGGGTTATGACTCAGGAAAGAACCAACAGGCAGGCCGACATGATTTTGAATGAGGCGATAGCCCTGGCCGATACGCACCTTACAAACTCAGATGCCGGGCGGGCGGGTGATGCCGAACCAGCCAAGGCCGCGGCGGGCAGCTACAACGAAGCAGCCGCAAAGCTCAGCGAGGAGTACAAAATAAAGGTTTACGCCGGCCAAACGGGCCTGCTAAGCGCCGCCGAGGTAGCCGCCGATACGTATCTGGGCAGACTCTCAATCGAAGGTCAGAACCAAAGGGTCGTTCCTCTGGTCAAGGCCGTGTTTGCCCTCAATGAGCTTGGTGCCGGCCGGACAGGACCATTAGGGGTGTCAGGTTCAAAGATGTGGCAAAGCATAGGGCCTGCCAGGGACATGTTCGGTTCGATAGTTGCCATAGTCAGAGTAATCCAGGCGGAAACCGCAACTGAGCCTGCGGATTTGTACGAAACATTCAACAAAAACGGGGTCACCCTCGACGAAACCGAACAAACCGAAAACATCTACTCGGTCAGAGACCAGGTTGCCCGGGATATAAAACTGCAAAAAGCTATGAGCGGCGCCGGGAGCCGGGCCTCCGAGCTTGTACAATTAATAGACCAAAAGGAGGATTGGACCGAGGCTCTGGATGAGCTTAACAGGCTTTATTACGACCCTAACGACCCGCTGTATATTATGACGGTGTCTCAGCAGACCAGACTTTCTGAAATGGATATAGAGGCCGCCCGTGTTCGCTCGGAGGAGAACCCGGCAGCAACAGCATCCGTCAGAAACCTGGTAGAAAGAAAAAAGATGCTTGATGAGTTGTACTCTCTCATCCCCGAAGGAAAAACCGAGGCCGCCAATCTCAAATCCGCCATCGAGTTTAAGCCGGGCGCATGTTACTATGTTATCAAAAATGTCTCGCGTACCGCCGTTACCCGGCAGGATTATCAACAGAAGAAGGCCCAGACCGCTCTTATGCTGGATACGACCCGGGCCGAAAAGCTGTCTTTCATTCATCTCGGGCCGGACAATATATTCAAACGAATGAATTACAGGGCCGCAGCCGCCAAGACCGACAACGACAGTAAACAGCCGAACGGAGCACCCTGATGCCAAAACAATCTAAAATCGACCATGGAATCTTCCTGCTTGTCGTCGCGGTCCTTGCCTGGACCGTGCCTGGGGCCGGACACCTCGTCATTAAGGAGAGAAAACGGGCCGTCATAATATTTGTTACAATCACCCTGACATTTATCACCGGCCTGTACATCGGCTCTGTGGGCGTAATTGACCCGGTCGGGGCCTGGCCCTGGTATATCGGTCAGATGATGGCCTCTCCGGCGGTCGGTGTGCTCGGACAAATAACCAGGACCGGCCACTATACCAGTTACGGAAAACCCGCCGACATCGGCCAGATATACACGTGTATCGCCGGTCTGCTGAATCTGTTATGCGTCATAAGTGCGGTATATATGGCCTACGCCGGGAGAGGCGAAATAATCGGAGAAGATGAGGATGTGTGAATTCGGTCTTATTGTCGCTACTTTCACCTCTCCCGAGAACATCGGAATGGATGTCAAGAGCCTGCTGTGGGTATTTCCTTTGCTGGCATCGGTCGCCGTCATCTATAAAGCAACAAAGGTTCGCGTAATCTTTCTGCGGCGATTTTTCACAGAAACACTCGTCTTGTTTTGCACTCTATGTATTGTTATGACTCTGATAGCCGCCCTGCTCCATGCAGGAGTCTGGATAATCACCGGCTAACCCGCATCTTCTGTGCCGCTAAATCAGGTGCAACCCAACTTTTGAAACAAAAGGACAAAGTGGTCTATTTGCTCTTTAGCCCGGCTGTCATTGTTTTTATGTGGTCGGGGGTGGTACCGCAGCAGCCGCCGATGATTTTTACACCGACGGCGCAGATTTGCTCACTGGCAGCGGCGAAATCTTCAGGTGAGAGATTATAAACGGCATCTTCATCCACCAATTCCGGCCTGCCGGCGTTCGGCTCAGCTAACAAGACTGTCGGCTCGGTGCCAATCGCGTCCGCATAAACTTGTGCAAGTTTCACATAGCCTGCCATATCCAATGTGCCGCAGTTAAATCCTATAGCCGCGATTCCCAAAGGCAGCAGCTTTTCGATTGCTGTTTCAGGAGATATTCCCATCATCGTCCTGAATGTATCACCCGCCGGGTCATAAGCAAGGCTTGCCAATATCGGCAGGTCGCCGGCGGACTTGACGGCCTCTATTGCGATTGTTATTTCCTCAATCGCGGCCATCGTCTCGATTATAAACCCATCGACACCACCATCGGCAAGTGCCCCGGCCTGTCGGGCAAAGGCGGCGCGCAATTCGTCCGGCTTGACATTACCCAAAGGTTCAAGGAAACCGCCGCACGGACCTATATCACCGAGGACGTATTTATCCTCGCCGGCCGCCCCGCGCCCGAGCCGGGCCGCCGCGACATTTATCCCGGCCGCCATATCGGCAAGGCCGTGTCGGCCCAGAGCGTATTTGTTGGCGCCGAATGTGTTCGTGATGATTGCATCGCTGCCCGCCTCAAGATATGCCGTGTGTATTCCGGAAACAATATCAGGCGATTCGATATTCAGATAATCGTTACACCGGCCGACTTCGACACCGCGGGCAAACAACTGCGTCCCCATCGCGCCGTCCAGAAAAAACAGTTCTCCGCCAATCCGCTCACTTAATTTGATTCTTCCCACGAGACAACCAACCTTTCGCTACTGCTCTACAAATTTACAATCTTCGTTTAACCGCAAGACATGCTCAAAACCCTCAGGCTCCGGACGTGTAAAAAGACCTGCGAGTTGTTCCGGTGAAGGTTCGAACAATTTAACATTCTTAAGATTGATATCGACCAGGGTGTCTGTTTCGTAGTGGGTAATGTTAATCCTTGTCGGCACGGGTGCGGCATCACCGAGGCGTGTGTACTTGTCCAATTCGAGCAAAAGGGTCGAGCCGCCCCGGTCATCGTAATACTCTATACGACGGGCCAGATGGTCGCCGCAGCCGATATGGACTCTCTGGATTATCCGGCCTCCGTCATCCATCCTTGTAAGAGTCTGCAAATCACCCTTGCCGGACAGCAACCATGATGAGTCAACGCCAACCATGCCGAGAGCTTCACAAAGGTTCCGCGGATTCAGCCACTGCTCAGACGGACACGCCTTGACCTGCGACCGCATACCCCACTGATACGTACTTATTTGGTCGGGCTTCATCAAAATCCAGAACTCATCCGAATTCGCCCCCAATCGGACAGCCTCACCCAGGATTGTGGAGCCGCGGAAATAAATCCGGCTGGGCGGACAGAACCTCAGGTCGATATTCAGGTTTTCCCGGTACTCCCTGTCGCCGCTGTCACGCCACCTGATACACATGTTCCCGGAGGCCCTTAAAGGCACAACATTTTCACGCCGAAGACGAAAAAGCTGTACAATCTCATCAATACTCCCGCCGACACATATACCGGCAGCTTTTTCGACGGTCGGCGCGGCGCAGCCGGAAATGAACACGCACAAACTTACCATCAGTACGACCGCAAAAAACAGAACGGAATTCTTTGAACACCGATTATTCACATGCATCCCCGGATTTGCTCAGCCCAAAGCCCGTGTAAAAGCCGGGCTGAGTATGCATCGAGCATCGAATTTCGAGTATCGAGTACCAGGCTTTGTGTCCTCCGTTTTGTGCCTCACATCTCAATTTGCAGTATCCCGCCAATCTGCGAAGACAACTCGGCGACCTGGTCTTCAGTAAGGTGCGGATTGACAACATGAACGTTGCGCTTGGCGCCGGCTACTCGCAGCGTCCAGATTTCGTTACCATTTTCATATCTGCTCGAATCATATTTCAATATACGTTTTCTCATCAGAACAAGTGTCAGAACGAATCGAAAGTTCACTTTATCGGGCCCGGTATCATCAGCCAGTCGCTCAAAGAAAGTCATAAGCATATCATCGTCCACAAAGAGTTTTTTCTTGTGGTCGGGGCGGACCATTTTCGTCCTCCAGTAACAGTAAACCGGGGGCTGGTTCTCCTGCCAGTATTCAACGCTGAAGTCCCTCCGCTCAAAACCGTTCTCAGTCTCTACAAGCGCCGCGTAGTATTCGGCGCCGACTTCAAACTTCGCATCCGTCCCCCAGCACCGGCCTAATGTTTTGCTTATTTCCCACTCTGACATACCTTGTCGTAATTCTCCGATTTACGCCCTCTAAAAAACACGGGTATCACTCAAAACAAAGCCAGGGCCGCAGCTTCTCAGCGGTCCTTGGGCCGATTCCCCTGATATTCTCCATATCCGCGATTCGGCGAAACGCCGGTCCCTCTGAATCGACTGTTTCCCGGTATTTGACAATGGCCTCCGCCCGCCTGGGGCCTATGTTCGCAAGCCTGACCAGGCTTGACGCCTCGGCTGTGTTGGGATTAATCGCACCGTCCAGGATAACTTTGCAACCGTCGGCGGACCGGCTGAAATAAGTTGCGCTCAGAAGTATTGAGAACACAAAACTGATTATTGCTGCAATGACGAATGCAAACAGTTGTGTTTGCTTTTGTCCGTTTATGTCTTTGAGGAAAATGGTCTCGGTTGACATACAGCCACCCACAGCACAAGCACTTTTTAATATTCTACCGACTACCCTTTTTCTGTCTGGTCAAAATAAGTTTCTGAAGTTTTTCCAAAGTAAGGAAGGTTTCTTTCGGCTCAAAGCCTTCCGTCAAAAGCCCGCTGCCCAATATCTTTGTATCCTCAGTGTCGGCAAGATTTAAATAAGTAATTGAATTAACGAAGGGTTTACCAAGAGCGATTTTGTAAAACTGCTCAATCCAGTCACTTTGAAGAGACTCGTCCCATTCCCTGTGCCACTTACCCGCGACACGCCAGTCCTGGTCGTTTGACTCGCTGCGGCCGGGTATCGCAACGCCCGTTACGTGCACCGGCTTGACGACGGCTGCAAAATAGTCCAGCATCGATGAAATCTGCATCATATCTCTTATGTGCATTCCGGGCCGGTCCTTACCGAAATGCATTTGTACGGCAAATGCGTCGAAACTGATAGCGCTTTGGATAACCATATCGGCATAAACCAGAGGAGGAACGGTATTCTTTCTCTCGGAATAATACTCTCCCCACGGAAGCAATATCTCCACAATCTTCCTCGATTTGTTGTCGGCGGAACGGGCTGCCAGGCATGCGGTGCGGGTTATTTCTATCATCTGCTCAAAATTAAAGCTGAAGTGATTATGTGCGTTCATTCCGCTGATTACGCGCCAGGCATGGATGTATCTTGAATAACGGGTTACAATTCGTGAGATAAACTCATAGGCGGCCTCTCGTATTTTCCCAAATTCCGTTCGACTGCCGCCCAGCCACTCGGGAAGATAATCCGGATGAAAATATAACAGCGGGCCGGCGCATATCGCCAGCCTCCTGCCGACAAGAACGTCAATACAGTGGTCGATGCTGGAAAAGTCGTAGTAACCTTTCTCGGATTCTATCTGCGCCCAGTTCACAGGAATCGTAACATACCCGAACATATCAAAAAGACGCTTGCGATATTTTGCGTTGTCAACCAGTTTTGGATCTATACAACAGCCCAGACTGTGCCGACCCAAACCTCTAATCCTGCACCTTGCAGCTAAGAATATCTCGGCGTGCTTGGCCGCCAATCTCTCTGAAAAAAGCATCGCTTCTTTCAGTGATTCATCGGCCAAAACAGAGGCCCTGGAGGGATTGCCGATGTTTTGAACAGCCTTAATGAAAACATCCTGAGCGTGATGGGCCATGTTTGAAAATTTATTGGTCTCCTCGTCGAAAAGCGACCAGTCTTCCCGTTTAAGGGTAATCTGCATCAGCCTGGCCCGGGCCAATTCAACATTCAGATTATAAGGCCTTTTTCTTTCGGGAACGCGCGTGGTCGAAAGCAATACTTTGCCGAATCCATCAACAGGCCAAAGCAAAGATAAACCCGCCGACTCCGGGCCTTTTTTAACACACTCAATCGACCCGTTTTTGAACCTGATTTTGCTCGAAGTACGCAACGGAACCCTGTCCGCCCCGAACATATAAGCCGCGGATAGTTCAAAATCCCGGGCAAGCTCACCGTTTTTGAAAACCTGAAATCTCACTTTTTCTTGCACCTAAAAACCGAAATATAAACAAAACAACAAGCACGGATTATAGCACAGCAACGCCTGAATGCAAAACACTTTCTGTAAAGCGGGGCAGCGCAGGGTGCATTTGTCGTTTGTAGGTAAAAAAATTCATAACCTCATAAGCCCTGAAAGGGCGCCATAATATAGCCCAGGGCGCAAGCCCTGGGCCATCGAGCCAAACACCCATTTTAAGCCCTGAAAGGGCGACAAAAGCACTATTATGAATTTCGCCGTCTTGTAAAAACCCACCTACAAACTACAGATGCACCCCGAAGCGCACGCCCAAAAGAGTCTGGCGCCATCCCTTCGGCTACAGGTAACACCGCCAGCGCAGACACGATGAGTTACGTGGATTTCAATCGGTAAAATAAAACCCGGCGGGCCGCTACAGCATCCGCTTAAAGCGATACATAGGAAAATATCTGCCCGGACAAACCGTATGCCCTTTATAGCCGGGTGTGTCGCTGTGGCCGTAGATTCTGCTTTTAGGAATTCCGTACCGACTTTGCAGAAAACGAACCAGTTTGACAAGTGAATCCATCTGACGGGCTGTCGGGCTGGTCCTGGTAAAATCGCCAACAAGACAGATACCTATAGCGTCTTCATTCGCCCAGTTGCCCGGTGTGCCCCCGACGTGAGCGCCGGCGATTTGCTCCCGCCAGCGGAAAGTAACTTCCACACGACCGTCACCGCTGCCGTTACCGTTGCCGATTACAAAATCATAACCGACTCCCATCCAATGTTTGCCGTTTCTGTGGTAATCATCAAATTTGTCGGCACTGCCATTATGGGTGGCGGAGTGATGCAGGACTATCGCCTTCCAGCCCTTTTCCCGATCGGCGGGCGGATACCACGCCGCCGGGATGCCGGTGTCCACAGGCTCCGTAAAACCACCTGTTGGAGGGCTTTGAAAAACCGATGCCAGCGGTTGTACAACGGTGTGAGCGGCACTACCGACTATCTCGGGGACACCACCCCCATCCGCGCCGCAGCCGGTAATCAACAGAATCGCGAAAATTACAAAACAAAAAGCAAAAATCCATTTCATCGTACCTGTCCCTCATATCGTTTCAAACAAACCTCGGACCGGCCCCGAACCGGCATCTATCAAGTCGGTTGCTTCAGTGTAAAATCAACTCGCGTTTGGCGCCTTGCTCTTATGCTTTACCATGTGAACACAATTACCCGTTTTGTTGTACTCGACTGTATCCATGTACGAACGCATCAGAAACAGGCCTCTGCCGGAGCATTTTCGAAGATTTTCCTCGGCCCGGGGGTCCGGTACGGCATCCGGGTCAAAGCCGGTCCCTTCATCAGTGATCGAAACTTCAAATTTGGCCGGGGTAATAAAATACTCAACCTTAATTGTCTTGCCGGAGTCCTGCTTATTGCCGTGGCAAATCGCATTGAGCAGGGCCTCCTCTAAGGCAAGGTGAATCGCGAAAATATCGTCACCGTCAAAATCCCTGCCGGCAGCGGCTTCAAACAACTGGCTGCACAGCGCCTCAACAGCAGCGCGGCTGCTCTTGATAACTACTGATTTATGCACCGAAGAATCTGAAACCATAAAATTTATATCGTCCCAAAAACGAGATTCTCATAAATCATTCCCGGCTCCGTCCTTTTCACCCATTCGGCTGCGCTCGGGGCAGGCCCTGCGGCCCCGGGTCCCCTTCGGCGGCACTCAGGGTAAAAACCGCAGGTTTTACCACAGGCCAGGGTTCCCAAACGCGATATCTTGCGTTTATGTTCCCTGAATATTCAGCCCCACGTTTTACGCCGGGTCGGTACTCTGGGTTGCCTGGAGCTTGTCGTCATAAATGTCAAAAACCCGGTCAAGGCGCGTAATCCTGAATATCTCGAAAATCTTCGGATTTATACCGCACAGCTTCAGTTGTCCGCCTGATTCATAAACCTTCTTGCTCACTCGAATCAGAAGCCCCAGGACTGCACTTGTGAGGAACTTGACATTGCCAAAGTCAATCACAAGGTTAATCCCGTCGGCCTCTTCTACCAGCGGCATGAGCGAATCAGACAGGGCCTGGACCTCGCTTTCGTCTAAAATCCGCTCCTCTGTCAACGTTACAATCGTTGTATTTTTGCCGTATTCGACAGCTATTTTCGGCTGTACCTTATCCATAATATAATACTCCTGTAAGCCAATGAACGGCTGACATCATAAATGAAAGGCCTCGACCTGTCAAGCTTTTAGCTATGCGACGAAGGCTCCAAAAGCTATATTCGCCCTTTCAGCCGTTTATTTTCAGACTTGACCGGTCGCGTTCGTGGCGGTAGCATAGTGAAATAATGCTCATTTTGTACAAGGGGCTAAAGTGTTATGGATTGTCCGGTATGTAAATCAGCAATGATTACCTGCCAGCTCGAAGAGGTGGAGGTCGATTACTGCCTCGACTGTGCGGGTATCTGGCTCGACGCGGGTGAGCTTGAGGCGCTGCTTGACGATACGGCGCGGGCAAAAGAGTTGTTGGCTTCGTTTAAGCCGGCCAAAGAATGCACCGAAAAGCCTCGTAAGTGCCCTATATGTCTGAAAAAGATGGAAAAAATCCTCGTCGGCGCGGATGCCTCGGCCCAGCTTATTGACAGATGCAAGAAGGGCGACGGCCTGTGGTTTGACAGGGGCGAATTGGGCGATGTCCTGAAAATAGGCTCGTTTGACGAACAGGGCAAAGTCCAAAAACTGTTAGCCGATATGTTCGGCGGTGAACCGAGTCAAATAAACGAGTAGGCAGAAATGTAAAGGAGAAACAGCATGGTAGCACTTATTATTGTCGGTGTAATTTTAGTTTTGCTCATCATTTTCGTAATCGGGATATACAACGCATTGGTTCGGCTGCGGAATCAGGTCGATAACGCCTGGTCACAGATTGACGTACAACTCAAAAGAAGGCACGACCTTATCCCGAATCTTGTCGAAACGGCCAAGGGATATATGGAGCACGAGCGTGGGACGTTCGAGGCCATCACCGAGGCAAGAAGTAAGGCGATGGGTGCCAAAACGGTTTCTGAAGCGTCCCAGGCAGAAGGCGGCCTGAGCGATGCTCTGAGTAAGTTCATGCTGGTTGTGGAAAACTACCCCGACTTAAAGGCCAACCAGAACTTTCTGTCACTGCAGGAAGAGCTTACCAGCACGGAAAATAAAATCGCCTTCGCCCGCCAGGGCTATAACGACCAGGTGCTTTTCTTCAATAACAAAATTCAGATGTTCCCCTCGAACATCATCGCTAACTCGTTCAACTTCACTTCGAGAGACTTCTTTGAGATTGAAAGTGCCGAGGAACGTGAAGTACCTAAAGTTAGTTTTTAGTTTTTAGTTTTGAGTTTTAAGTTTTGAGTTATGGCTGAAAGCCTCGTTAAGCAGAAAAGCTATGACTTTGCTCTGCGCATTATCAGGCTGTGCATGTGGCTAAAGGAAGAAAAGCATTTTGAAATAGCAACGCAGCTTCTAAGGGCAGGTACAAGTATAGGGGCCAATGTCGAAGAGGCTCTGGCGAGGCAGAGCAGAAAAGATTTTTTGGCCAAAATGTCCCTTGCTTCAAAGGAGGCAAGAGAGACGAATTACTGGTTGAGGTTGATACGAGACTCGGGAATTCTCAATGGAGACAGAATACAGGCAATAACAGACGAATCAGAAGAATTATGTAAGATTTTGACCAGCATGGTGAAGACCGGTAACGCAAAGATGAAAAGCGCATCAACTCAAAACTCAAAACTAAAAACTAAGAACTGAAAGATGTGGGAACAAATAAGAGCAAATAAGAGGAACTCAATTATCCTTCTGGTATTGATGGCTGTTTGCCTGATGGTGGTCGGTTACGTCATCGGAATAGCATTTGCCGGGCCGGACGCCGGGTTCTTCGGCATAATAATCGCTACGGCCATCTGGCTGGTGCTGCTTGCGGTCAGCTTTGCGGGAGGCGACCAGATACTACTTGCCACCAGCAAGGCGGTGCCCGTTACTCATGACGTGCACCCCCAGCTATTCAACGTCGTTGAAGAGATGACCATCGCCGCAAATCTGCCCAAAATGCCCAAGGTATATATCATTAACGACCCGGCGCCGAACGCATTCGCAACCGGCAGAAAACCCGAAACGGCGTCGGTCGCGGTAACAGCGGGGCTTTTGGCAAGGCTGAATCGTGATGAGCTGCAGGGCGTTGTCGCACATGAAGTCAGCCATATCCTGCACCGCGATATACTTTTCGTTACCTTGGCGGGCATAATGCTGGGCAGCATTGTACTGATTAGCCAGGTTTTTCTGCGGGGAATGTTCTACAGCTCAATGATGGGTTCGCGCCGCAGATACTCAGGAGGTTCGTCCGGCGGCGGCCAGGCACAGGCACTGTTTATGCTTATTGCGATAATCGCGGCAATCCTGGCGCCTATCTTTGCATACCTTTTATATTTTGCACTTTCAAGGAGGCGCGAATACCTCGCCGATGCAGGCGGCGTCCGGCTTACACGCTATCCTGAAGGACTTGCATCTGCACTTGAAAAAATCGCCAACGACCCGGCCCCGCAACTGGCCTCGGCCAATAAAGTAACCGCTCCGATGTACATCGCAAACCCTCTTAAAGGTAAAAAGCAACGGAAGCTTTCCGACCTTACCAGCACCCACCCGCCCATTTCCGAGAGGGTCAGGATTTTACGCAATATGTCCCGCGGCGCTTCGTTTAAGGATTATTCCGACTCCTACAGCCAGACGGTCGGTGCCGGGTCGGTCATGCCGGCTTCGGCCCTGAAAGAATCTGAAAGTGTCGAAATCAGACACCCCGGCGAAAAACCAAAAAAGTCGATAAGCGCACAAAAGCAAATGAGGCAGGTCGGCGACATCATGCGCAGGGTCAACCAGTTCACATTTTTGACCTGCGCATGCGGATTGCAAATGAAAATCCCGCCGAACTACAAACCAAAAAACGTCTCCTGCCCCCGCTGCAAAAGAAACCTGGAACTGCCCAAAGCCGGCGGAAAACCTCTATAGATGTTATCTGCGACAATTGTCATTTCAGCCCCGCATCGTGGTGCGGGGTAAACTCCGTGCGGGATAAACTCAACTGGAATCCACGTCTTTCAGCTGGCAAATGGATTCCAAATCAAGCCTGCCCTGAGCAAAGCCGAATGGGTTTGGAATGACAATTCCGACGTGTCTTCCACAATGTCATTCTGAACGTAGCGCCGGCGGAGTGAAGAATCTCGGCCCTTACAAATCGTTACTGAGGTTACGCCAGGCCAAAATGATTGACAGAGTGGAACCGGCCTTTTATTATAGCTGAGTTGTTTCTGACAACTTGAGTTGTAAAAAAATTTATTTACCGCCAATCAAGGAGGTTTCAAATGTTGAAAAAGGCTATTGTGCTGATATATGACGGTTTGGGCGACCGGCCTGTGGATTCTTTTGGGGGATTGACACCCCTTGAGTACGCAAAGACGCCGAACTTTGACAAACTCGCAAGCCGGGCCGAGTGCGGCCTGATGCATACCCTCGGAAGAGGATTTCGGCCGGGAAGCGATACATCCCATCTTGCAATATTCGGTTATGCACCTGCCGAGTATTATCCGGGCAGAGGGCCGATAGAAGTAGCGGGAATCGGCCTGAAGATGGCCGATGGTGATGTCGCCTTTCGCGGCAATCTCGGCACGGTGGATGAGAACATGGTCATTCAAGACAGAAGGGCCGGCCGCATTCGCGACGTCGAGCCGTTGACAAAGGCGCTCGACGGCCTCGAAATTGACGGTGTAACCCTCATCGCCAAACCGGGAACCGCCCACCGGGCAGGCGTTGTTTTGAGAGGAGAGGGTCTTTCCAGTGCCGTTACCGATGCCGACCCCCACGAAGTGGGACAGGCCGTATGGGAAGTCAAACCTACGGATGACAGTCCCGAGGCAAAACGCACGGCCCAGATCTTAAATAAGTTCGTTGCCAAAACGCATGACGTACTTAACAAACTCGAATTTAACAAAGAGCGCCAAAGCCGCGGCGACCTGCCCGGCAACTGTCTTCTGGTTCGCGGCGCAGGCCAGTACAGAAGTTTCCCGAGTTTTAAGGAGCGGTTCGGATTCAGTGCCTGTTGCGTCGCCGGGGGCGGACTCTACAAGGGTGTCGGTGCATTTTTAGGGATGGATATTATCGATGTCCCCGGCGCAACCGCCCTTCCCGACAGCGATATAGAGGCCAAGTTCAAAACGTCTTTTAAGCAGCTTGATTCACACGACTTTATATTTATACACGTAAAGGCCGCCGATTCGCTGGGCGAGGACGGCAATCCCGAAGGCAAGGCGGAATTTATCGCCAAATGCGATAAAGCGATGGCCCTTTTCAATAATTTGCCGAAAGACACCCTGCTGGCGGTTACCGCCGACCACTCAACCCCGTGTGAGCTGAAACAGCACTCCGCCGACCCGGTGCCGGTAATGTTTTACGGCGAAGGTGTCAGGGTTGACGATGTAACCGAGTTCGGCGAGCGGGCCTGTGCGAAAGGCAGCTTAGGGCATATTGAAGGCAAAGACATTATGCCGCAGGTACAAAACCTTATGGGCCGGCTGCATCTGATAGGTGCGTAATCATAACTCGTAAAAAACTTTCACAGCCGAGGGAGAGACTCGATGCCAAAGATAGTCGTCCTTGACGACAATATGGTCAATATGATAGCGGCCGGTGAGGTGATAGAAAGGCCGGCCAGTGTGGTCAAGGAGCTTGTGGAAAACAGCATCGACGCAGGCGCCGGCAGGGTCGCTGTCAATATCGAGGATGGCGGACGAAAACTCATCTCCGTTGTCGATGACGGCATGGGTATGGACGCCGAAGATTTGGCAAGGGCGTTTGAGCCGCACGCAACCAGCAAAATTGCTACAAGCGCCGACCTTCTGGGCATATCAACGATGGGCTTTCGCGGCGAGGCCCTTGCCAGCATAGCGGCGGTCGGCACGGTCGATGTCGTTACCAGAGCCGCCGACTCAATCGAGGCGAGTTGTCTTTCCATAGACTGCGGCAAGGCCGAACCGGTCAGCCCCTGCAGCGGTGATTATGGCACCACAATCGAGGTAAGAGACCTTTTCTACAAGGTGCCCGCCCGCCGCAAGTTCCTGCGAACCGCCAACACCGAGATGACGCACATCATCGAGCGTTTCACGCGGATAGCATTAGCTCATTGCGACCTGGACATGAAACTGACACACAACGGCAGACAATTGTACCACCTTGTCCGAGGCGGCGCTATCAGAGACAGGATTGCCCAACTGACAGGCCCGGCGATTGCCGATGATTTGATTGAACTCGAAACCGAAGAAAAGAGCATCAAAATTGCCGCTCTTTTAGGAAGGCCGACACAAACAAGAGCTAACAACAAATTACAATACGTGTTCCTTAACGGAAGATTCATCAGGGATAAATTCATCAGCCACGCCCTCAGGGAGGCATACCGCGGCCTGATAGAACCGAATAAATTTCCGATAGTCTTTCTGTTTCTTGAGATGCCGCCGGACAGATTCGATGTAAATGTTCACCCCACCAAAATCGAGGTCCGCTTTGACAACGCAAATCTGGTACACTCGGCCGTCTTAGCCGCCTTGCGCGAAAAACTTTTGAGTATAAACTTTGAGGTAAGCGCCCGGATGCCGATTGCGACCGTAAGCCTTCACGGGGAGCAGCAAACAGGCAAAGAGGGCCAAGCCAGGCGGCAAAGAATCGCCGAAGCCATGGCCGATTTCTTCAAGCATCATAAACCAGCCGCCGGCCCCCAGCAGCACCTCGGCTTTTCAAGTCCCACCGCTCTGAAAAGTGCCCAAAAAACCGCCCCTTCCAAGACCCAACAGGCAATTACTCAACAACAAGACTTTGTCACCAAGCCGAAAAAGCTCCTGCAAATTCACAACAGCTACATTGTAACCGAAGCCGACGAAGGATTTGTCATCATCGACCAGCATGCCCTGCACGAGCGGATAATTTATGAGGACCTGTGCAGGAAGTTGGCCGAGGGAAATCTCCAGTCCCAGCAGTTGCTTATGCCTGAGACCTTCGATGTAACCGGCGCCCAGGCCGAGGCGATAAATTCAAATGCACGTTTATTCGAGAAAATCGGTGTCCGGCTCGAGCCGTTCGGCCCAGGGACCATGGCGATTCAGGCGTTTCCCTCGATGCTGGCGAAGGTAAACCGCCTCGAGTTTATCCGGGACTTGCTGGATGTGCTGACAGACACGGGTGCCGGCCTCGATGCCGAAAGAGTACTGCACGAGGCGCTCGATATGGCGGCGTGTAAGGCGGCGATTAAAGCGGGACAGGCACTTACACCAGAAGAAATGGCCCAGCTAATCGCCGACAAGGACACCATCGAAAGGGCCGGCAGATGTCCGCACGGCAGACCCACAACGATAAAATTCACATTAGACGAGCTTCAAAAACAGTTCAAGAGAACATAGACCCTGAGACAATCACTTATCCGTCCTGATTTTCGGCTTAAAATCAAAGAACAATTAACCCAAGTTACGCAGTTATGAGGTTGGGTGGTGGTTTTTGATAGCGCCAAGAGTGATTTTTGCAAAAAGTATTCACTACATTTGCACTATTACGTCTATCCGCCGCAGCCGTTGCGGCAGAGTCAGGCCTAAGCGATTCAATAATATTTTCTGTGCTTCATCCGGTGTTGTTACACAGCGGAGCCGAACAATTTTCTTTGGCCGGCCATCCCTTCTGCAAGTGGGCGAAACAACATCGCCGCTTTTGATTTTTTTGGGTTTTGTTACAGGCCGTTACCGCAGTTTTAGTGTTGCCAGGGCAAGGATGGCAAACGCAACGGCCAAAAGCCAGAACCTGACTACTATTTGAGGCTCGCTCCAACCGCCCAGGTGAAAATGATGGTGGATCGGAGCGCAGCGAAAAAGCCTCCCGCCGCCGCTGTATTTGAAGTAGCCAACCTGAATAACAACGCTGGCAAGCTCTATTACAAAAACACCCCCGATTACAAAAAGCAGTATCTCGTTTCTGCTGACCATCGCCCCATATCCCATCGCCGCACCTAATGACAGCGACCCCACATCCCCCATAAACACCTGAGCCGGCGGACAATTATACCACAGGAATCCGACTATCGCGCCCATAATGGATGCATAGAAGATACAAAGCTCACCGGCCTGCGGTATATGCGGCAGCAGCAGATAACCCGCCCAGGTCATCGTACTCGTCCGCGACATCGTCTCAGACGCCACATAACAAAGTATAACCAAAACCGCACAAACAATCCCCACACAGCCCGCCGCCAGACCGTCCATACCGTCGGTCAGATTGACCGCGTTGCTCGTTGCCGACATATATAAAATCGCAATAATCGCGAACATCCATCCTGCAAGCGGGATCCCGTGTTTGTAAAATGGAAGCCAGAACATCTTCGCATCGGGTATATTTGCAAAATCCGAATACAGAAAATGAGCCACAAGAACCGCACCGCCGAACTGAAACGCCAGTTTTTCCCACGGCTTCAAACCGTCTCTGGAGCGATGGCGTATCTTGCTCGTAAGTTTCAGCCAATCATCGGCAGCTCCTAAGCCACCGAACCACACAATTACGAAAAGCCCCTTATGGATAAAAGGATTGTCAAGCCTGGCCAAAAGCAGTGTGCTTACTATAACCGCAAGCAATATTATCAGACCACCCATAGTCGGCGTGTTGGCACGCTCCTTCATCAGCTCGTTTAGTGCCGTATGGTGAAACTCCGGACGGTCCCCGATTTTTTTGGTCATCAGCCACCGGATTATCCTTGGCCCCGAAAGCTGAGCTATCGCAAAACTAACAAGAGCCGCTACTACCGCGCGAAACATCACATCTTCATAAGCGTAGAAACCAAGCTTATATGTGAACGACTCACGCAACAACCACAATATATGGTATATCAAGTTCTAAGCTCCGACAAACCCGGACCTTCTTGCTTTTGTTGCCCGGCACCACGGAATAAAAAAAAGTGAAAGGTTCATGTCAAGCGTCAAATTTCTTTACGTCCAGTTTTACAACCGCTTGTTCAAGTTTCGCGCTGCGTGAACCTTTCACCAATACTATATCGTCACACCGCACGAATCTTGACAAATTATTACACAGTTCATTTGTATTTTTGAAAACAAAAATTTCAAAATCTTCCTTCCCGGCGTTTGCGCGTGCCGACTCGGCTACCACTCCGGCCAAATCTCCGCTCGCCGCAAGCACATCGACTCCGCTTTCGGCAACCATTCTGCCAAGCCGGCGGTGCAACTGTTCGCTTTGAGCACCTAATTCCGCCATCAAACCGCAGATAAACACCTTCCTTTTACCTGCGCCGAGCCTGGCCAGGCAATCCAATGCGTTCGCCATTGATGCGGGATTGGCGTTGTAGCAATCATTGATAATCGTTATCGGACCCCTGTTGATTATCTCAAGCCGCATATCAACCGTTTCAAACGTACTTATTGCTTCGGAAAAGGACTCAAGGCCGACATCGAACTGCTTACATATCGCCCACGCCGCAAGTGCATTTGAAAGGTTTGCCACGCCCGCTAAAGGCACCTGTATTTGACTGCCTTCAATCGTCAACCTGCCGCAAATGCCTTCACTGATTAGCCCCTCTCCCCTTATATCGCAATCGCCTCCCTGCCCAAATGTTAAAAAATCCCTCTTAATAGTATCACAATACCGCACCAATCCCTCAAAATCCCCGTTTATCAGCAACTTGCCTCCCGCCTTTAATCCCTCCGCTATCGAGGCTTTCTCCCGTATTATCGTCTCAAGATTACCAAAACCAGCGAGATGTGCAGGGTATATATTAGTTATCAACGCAATATCAGGTGCCGCGATGGAGGTAAGGGCCGATATCTGGCCCGGTGCGTTACTGCCAAGCTCGACAATCAGAATCTCATTGTTTTCATCTGCCGACAGAATTGTTAAAGGTACACCGATAGCGTTGTTAAAGCTCTTTAGTGCCTGAACGCAGCTATAATGCCCGCTCAATACATGGTATGCCATCTGTCTTGTGGTCGTCTTGCCCGCAGAACCGGTAATAGCAATAACCTTATAACCTATTCGGCTGCGATACCATTTGGCAAGTGTCCCTAACGCCTTTACCGTATCGGCCACCTTAAGGATGTTCTGCCCGGCCCCAACATCCCGCTCGACAACCGCACAGTCCGCACCATTTACAATCGCCTGGCTGACATAATCATGCCCGTCAAAATTCTCGCCCCTGACAGCAAAAAAGCAATCACCCGCCCGAATCGTCCTCGAATCTATGCTTATACCTGTAATGACGGCGTTAGCACTATTGGTCGGCTCGGCTCTTATTATTTGAGCTAAGTCTTCAATTAAAAATTCTTTCATTTAAGAACGCCCAGAATCAGCTTGATTTACACAATTGTGAAACGGATTTGTCCAACTCACGCTGAACCGTACAATTTATAATCTCACAAATTGCAAAAGAAGTCCGTAGTCGTTTTCATCTGCGGCAATTAACGACTCAATATACTTATTTCGATCATCTCCAGATTTTATAAGATCGGCTTTACCCCATGTAAATGGACGCTTTTTGAAAACATATTCCAGAAGAATATCAGCCATTAATCTTGCATGCCTGCCGTTGCCGTTTGGGAATAAATGTATTGCTACCAACCGATGGTGAAATCGAGCAGCTATTTCATCCTCAGAAAACGTCTTATTGTCTATCCAGTATTTAGCGTCATCGCACAACAGTTTCAGATCAGTGTGAATTTGATGCCAGGGAACACCAACACTTTTATCACTTTGCCTGAACTTACCAGCCCACTTCCATACATTACAGAACATTCTCCTGTGTAATGACTTAATAAAAGACTCGTTCAGAATGTTCTTCGGCTTACGTTCTTCTATCCATGCCAGAGCCTCATTGATATTATCCTGTTCCCATCTGTCTAATTCCGCCCTTGTTGTAATATGAGTTGGAATCAATCCCTCAATTTCGTTCGGATCAAGGGGTGTCGCACCTTCTGGATAATGGAATTTCATCATTGCTCATCCCATAGTGATTTTGGCATTGTGCTGGTAATGTCCCCAATCAAGCTATCCAATGCTTTTTCTTTTTCATCATCGCTAAGTTCCTGCTTTTCCAACCGCATCATTTGGTTACTTCGAGACATACGTTTCTTAGCTACAGATCGTGCCTGGTTTCTTACTGTCTTTTCCAGGCTTTCGGTGGGTACGAATCCATATACGAATTCACAATCCAGTGCCTCGGCAACATTCTGAAGCGTCTTGATAGTAACCTTTCCAAACCTTTCGTCCTGCTCGATACGGCTGACACGTTGTTTATTAGCATTTAAGCGTGCTGCGAGCTGCTCCCCCGTCATCCCAAGAGCGTCACGAATCGCACGAACCCAACCTTTTCTGGGGGGGACTACTGCTTTCAGAGGGACAAACTGTTCAAGAGTCTTGTCCAATTGCTCCCTGGCAAGGTTTTTCTGTTTCGCTTTCATATTATCACCTAAATGGCTTAAGAAACCCTTCTGTTTATATATTCATAGACTGTATCGTCATTGTTGTCCATAAACATATAGACTATTTTGAAAAAATTGTCTATATATTTGTAGATTATAGTTGGGCCGGCCAAAGCATAATAATATCGGACTATTGGCTGTTATGAGGCGGATAAATATACCAAACTGCCTTTTTTCAGGTTTTGATTCGCTTCTTAAGACATTCTCCGGCAACTTTCCTGTCATCGAAATCGGTCGTTTCTGTTCCGATTATTTGATATGTTTCGTGTCCCTTGCCCGCTATCAATACGATGTCGTCCTTACCGGCTGTTTCTATCCCAAGCTGAATCGCCGTCTTTCGGTCCGGCTCAATCACAATCTCGATGCTCGATACCGGATGCTCGATACTCGCAGGTGGGTAGTGTGGGCCTTCGGCCCACGCGGTTTCGTCGAAACCTTTCACAATGTCTTCGATTATATCCTCAGGTTTTTCCGTCCGAGGATTGTCGCTGGTAACAATTACATGGTCGGCTAATTGTTCGGCAACCTGAGCCATTCTCGGGCGTTTTGTCTTGTCCCTGTTGCCGCCACAGCCAAATACCACCGTCAATCTGCCTTTGCACAACGGCTTTAAGGTCGTCAGAACGTTTTTCAGGGCATCGTCGGTATGGGCATAATCGACAAGCACCTTAAAATCCTGACCACAATCGACCGACTCCAGACGCCCCGGAACGCATCGAAGCGCCCCTAACCCCGCCGCAATTGTTTCCAAATCGAAGCCGGCTGCAAGGCATAGACCGGCCGCTGCAAGGTGGTTGCTGACGTTATGTTGGCCCAGTAACTCAGTCTTTACCTCGACACTCGACGAGGATCGAGTATCCAGTATCGAGAATTGAGTCCCCTCAATATCCATCGAATTAATATGCCCGGCAATATCCGCCCCCTCATCGACCGCATACCATAAAACCTTGGCTTTTGTTCGCCCGGCAATCTCTTTTGCCTCCGGCGATTGCTTATTAAGAACTGCTGTCGCATCTTCCCTGAGACCTTCAAAGAGTGTCATTTTAGCTGCAAGATAATCGGCTTTGGTCCTGTGATAATCTAAGTGGTCTCCCGTAAGGTTTGTAAACGCCGCCGCTGCAAAATCGACACCCGCCAGGCGATTCTGGCTAAGTGCATGGCTGCTCGCCTCAAGAACCATAAATCCCGCACCCGCCTGCACTGCCTCGCTTGATATTCGCGCAACCTCAAGTGCATCCGGCGTCGTCAGGGGCGCTTTTTCCCTGCCGCCGACTGTGTCATAAAAGATTGTGCCTATAAGACCGCATTTTTCGCCTGCGGCCTGAATCACCGACCGCACAAGATAGCATACTGTCGTCTTGCCGTTCGTGCCAGTTACACCAAGATTGGTTACTCTCGCAGAAGGCTCGCCGAAGCTCGCCTGGGCCAGCAGCCCCAGGGCCTCTTTCGAATTCTCTACTACTATTAATTGAGCTCCTTTTATATCCACCCCCATTTCACTGACGATGTAAGCTGCTCCATTACCGGCCGCTTCTGTGATAAAGTCGTGCCCGTCAACCTGCGAGCCCGCTGTAGCAACAAACACATCGCCTTTGCCCACCCGCCGCGAGTCGCTGCAAACCCGCAACTTTGAGCCTCTTGTGCTTACCACCGATAATAGTGCCGCAAAATCCATATAAACCAAAATCTACGCCGACAGACCATTTTAGTCAAGCAAAGTCCTGACTATTTGCTGAAGTTCGGCTTCAGAAACCTCCTTTGAATTTATTCCTTATACTGGTATAATGCCGCCCGTTTATATTAAAAGGAGTATCTTTGGTGAATACGACTCTTCTTGAAACCAGACGGCTGGTAAAGAAGTATTCCGGCAGAACCGTCGTCGATGAAATCAGCATATCGGTCGAACAGCGGAGCATCGTCGGGCTTCTCGGGCGCAACGGGGCCGGGAAGACCACAACTTTCAGGATGGTAATCGGCATGATAGTACCCGACGCAGGCTCGGTCATATTCGAGGGAACCGATGTTACAAACCTGGCAATGTACAAACGCGCAAGACTGGGAATGGGCTACCTGTCCCAGGAGCCAAGCGTCTTCCAGCGGCTCACCGTCCGCGACAATCTAAGGGCAATACTGGAGACTATGTCAATAACCCGAGCAGAAAGGGACCGAAGGGCCGACATCCTTATCGAACGTTTCGGCTTATCTGAAGTCCTGAACAGCCAGGCCAGAGTCCTGTCAGGCGGTGAACGCAGAAAACTTGAAATCGCACGCGCTATGGTTACAAACCCTTCCCTGATATTGCTCGATGAACCATTCAGCGGTGTTGACCCCATTACCGTACAGGACCTCCAGGGCGAAATCCGAAGGCTCGTCAATCTCGGCGTCAGCATCCTTATTACCGACCACAACGTCGAAAGAACCCTCGAAGTCGCCGACAAGGCATATATAATAGACCACGGAAAGGTCATCGGCTCAGGCTCCCCCAAGCAAATCATCCAGAACGAGCTTGTCAGAAAAAGCTACCTCGGAACCACCTTCAAAGGCGATGAATTTGACGAAAAGGAAAAATCCGCGTAAAATAGAATGGCTAAGAGCCTATAATAAAAAGTTATCCGTTCTTGTCATTCCCGCGAAGCTTGTCCCCGCGGAGGCGGGGAGCGGAAATCCAGATGGTTGTAGAAAGATAAAGTCTCATGTTGTTAGAGGCGCTAAGTAACAAACCGGAATAAGACAAAACCATGGCAATAAAAAAAATCAAAGTATCAAACTTTAAGACCTTCAAGGATCTGGACCTTGAATTGGAAAATCTCAATGTCGTAATCGGCGCCAACGCCTCCGGAAAATCAAATCTTACTCAGATTTTCAAGTTTTTAAGAGACGCTGAAGATAATGATTTGAAAAATGCTGTATCTATGCATGGCGGATTAGATTATCTATGCAATCTAAACGCCAAAGCTCCCGACGAATTGAAATTTGAGATAGTTTTAGATAAGAAAGCAACACGTCCTGGAATAGAAGAAGATTACAGGTTTGATTTCTATGATCTCAAATACGCATTTTCTCTGAAGCGCGACAAGTCAAAACTTGGTTTTGCGATTACTTCAGATAAATTAACTCAAAAAATCAAACTCACTAAATCGCATGACCGTAAAGGAAAACTTTTTGATGAAACTAAAGCTCCAGAAGAAGGCACTCTCACTGTTTCAAAGGAGAGAAAAGAAATCTCGTTTGACATCAAACCTGATAAGCTTGAAGAAAAATTTTACTCGAAAGCAGGTCGTCCTGTATTTCCTTTTACAAAACATCGTGAGGGCAAATTTACTTCATCCGCTAATACACTTTTGATTCATGAGCCTTATATTTCTTTTATTATACCACGCCGGATAAGTTTTTTCAAAAACTCGGCGATATATGATTTGGAGCCTCGTAAGGCAAAAAATCCTGCGAAGATAACCGGTAAAGCAGAACTTGAGGAAGATGGGAATAATCTGGCTATTATTCTAAATAAGATTATTGAGAGTGAGGATGATAGAAGAAAGCTTTGTAATTTAGTGAAAGACCTCCTGCCTTTTGTCAGAGAAGTAGGTACGGAAAAGTTCGCAGAAAAATCCCTCATGATAACCCTTCAGGAAGATTATTATACGGATAAAAACCTCAGAGCTGACCTGCTTTCAGACGGGACTGTAAACATAACGTCCTTGATAGTGGCATTATATTTTGAGGAAAAAGAGGTAGTCATTATCGAAGAACCGGAAAGGAACATTCATCCTCATCTTATCTCAAGAGTTGTGGAAATGATGAAGGAAGCATCGAAAAAGAAACAAATCATCGTTACAACGCATAGCCCGGAGGTGGTAAAACATGCCGGCCTGGATAACCTGCTGCTTATATCCCGTGACAATCATGGGTTCTCCCACATTTCAAGACCAAGTGAGAGAAAGGAAATACAGGTTTTTCTCAAAAATGAATTAGGCCTTGATGAATTATACGTCCAGGATTTGCTGGGAGCCGACTAAGTGCAGTACAATCGACTTTGGATACTTGTTGAAGGCAACGATGACGAAAAACTTGTCGCGAAAATAAAGCCTGTATTCAAAGAAAAATACGATTCCGTAACAATATGGAAATACGCTCAGCAGCTACACAAAAAGACCTGCTGTTTTTTGAAGTCTATAAACTCAATGCAAACCTCGGACTACCTCTTCTTAAAAGATATTAACCAATCCCCCTGCACAACTGAGAAAAAAGAAAAGGTCAAAGACGAATACGGCGACATAATCCACCTGACCAAAGTTGTCATTGTAATTAAAGAGATAGAAAGCTGGTATTTAGCCGGTTTGGACGATGACGCTTGTAAAGAGTTGCGAATTAAAACTTTCAGTAATACGGACAATATAACGAAAGAAAACTTTAACAAAATAATACCCACAAAATATGACTCACGTATCGACTTTATGCAGGAGATACTCAAAAGATTCTCCATAGAAACGGCAAAAGAAAAGAATACTTCTTTGAACTATTTCTTATCAAAAATATGATCAAATTGTTATGATACAGTTTTTAGACATTCGCGCCAAAATGTCATTCCGGGCTTGCCTGTCCGCCATAGCTTTGGCGACGGCGGGACCCGGAATCCAGAAATAAAACGGTTTGAGGCAAAGCCTCAATCATCGTCTAAAAACTTATTGAAGGTATCTCGGTATTGTAGAAAGGTTGTAGATAAAACGTGGATGTAAATAAATGTTCCATAACACGTTTCCCGGCCCCGGTGTTGGCCCGGCCCGCAAAACCAATCACCGAAATCACCGACGACATTCGCCGATTGGCCGAAAGAGTGGGGCTTGCCTCTACCGAGAAGGAGCGTCTTTGCCCGCAAAGCAATTGAGACTCTTTGAAGAACGAAAGCAATACGAGCCCAACAAATGAATTCACCAGACGAGGGCAATAAGTTCCGTTCGACTTCCCTTTCGGCGTTGATCAGGGCTAAAGGCTATTTCAGGGCATGCTGTGCTCACCACTGGTTTGACATGAGCATAGTAGCAGCATATAATCAGTCCAAGTTGTGTTGTATATTATGTTGTAAAGGCGATAAGGTGATATGAGAAAACTGGACCTTGCAAAAGTACAGCCGTTGATAAATATGGCGGTCAAAGAGGATTTCGGCGCTGGCGACCCGACCAGCCGAATCACCGTCGCCGATGATGTTACAGCCACCGCAAGGATAGTAACACGTGAAGAAATCGTTGTGTGCGGGATGGAAGTTGTCAGGGAGGTTTTGAAAAAATACGACAAGCGGCTCAAACTCCGTGTCTTCATCCGCGACGGCGGGCGGGCCAATGTCGCCGGCAAGCTCGCAACGATTAACGGCCCGCTGCGTTCGATGCTCAGTGCCGAAAGAGTAATCCTCAATTTCCTCCAGCGCCTTTGCGGAATCAGCACTACAACATGGAAGTTTGTAAGCACCGTCAGGGGAACCAGGGCCAGGATTTACGACACGCGAAAGACCCTGCCAGGCTGGCGACTGCTGGAAAAGTACGCCGTCCGCTGTGGAGGCGGTTACAACCACCGATTCGGACTCGGTGACGCCGTGCTGATTAAGGATAACCACATGAGCCAGCTCGGGATGCATTTCTATCCTAAGCTCAAAAAAATGGTTGCAAGGGCCAAAAACACACGAGGCGTCAAGTTCGTAGGTGTTGAAGTTGACCATGTTGACCACCAGCTAAATCACGTTTTGAAGATACCCGGTGTTGACGTAATACTATTGGACAATATGGGTCAGTGGCAGCTAAAGCACGCCGTCGAGATGCGCAACGAGATGTGCGGACGAAGGCCCCTGCTCGAAGCCAGTGGCAACGTTACCTTAAATAACGTTCTGGCTATCGCACAGTGCGGCATTGACAGAATCGCAGTCGGTGCTATTACACACTCGGCGTTGGCGGTCGATATCGGCCTGGACATATAAAATTGTAAATTTGATATTGTAAATTGTATATTTTAGATGCTCAAAAGTGATCAGCTTGATGTCGATGCAATAAAGTCGAGCCTTCAGACCGCTGGGCTTGGCAAAGAAATTCTCATTTACAAGGCCACCACCAGCACGAATGACATCGCATGGGAATATGCGGCAAACCGGAAAAACAACGGCCTTTGTATCTTCGCCGAACACCAGACCGCCGGCAGAGGACGAGGGGCCAATGAGTGGCTGGCAGGCGCCGGAGACAGTATCCTGTGCTCAACCCTTCTGTTCGATTGTAAATGCGGCGCAGAACTGCTGACCCTCGCCGCCGCCGTGGCAACGGCCCAGGCCGTCAATAAATGCTCCCAGTTAGACGCCAGGCTGAAATGGCCCAACGACATCATCATAAAAGGTAAAAAGGTCGCAGGAATCCTGCTCGAGTCAAAGGCCGCCGATGATAGTTTCGATTATGTAATAGGTGTCGGGATAAACTGTCATCAGAACGAGGTTTTTTTTCAACGGTACGACTTCCGCATGGAGGCTACGAGCATCGACATTCAGAGCGATATGACCGTGGACAGGAACTTACTGGCGGCAGAACTGATTGTATCACTGGACGAATGGCTTGATATCGCTCAGAATGACAGCCGGCGGATTACGCACACCTGGAGCGAATTAAGCAGCCAATTAGGCCATCGGATAACGGTAGAGTATAATCAGAAAAAGTTCACCGGCAACTGTATCGGCGTTGACCCTGCCAAAGGACTGATTTTGCAGTTAGACGACGGTGGTGTTCGTATGTTCGACGCCGCCCACACGACAATCGTTAAGCATATGTAGCACATATCTGATAGTTTTGCGTTTGGCTTGCAAGCTTGGGGTTAACCCGCATTTCCTGCCTTTTTATACACTGTCAGATTTTCCGGTGGAACGCTTTATCCTAAGACCGTACCTATACCGTCTGGTGGTCCATAAAGCCCTCGAGTTTTCGAGAGCGGACGGGGTGCTGCAGTTTTCTTATGGCCTTGGCCTCTACCTGTCTTACCCGCTCGCGGGTTACCTTGAATATCCTGCCGACCTCTTCGAGTGTGTATGTGTAGCCGTCGCCGATGCCGTATCTGAGCTTGATAATCTCGCGCTCGCGATAGGTCAGGGTCTTCAGTACGTGCTCGATTCGATCCTTGAGCATCTCCTGAGTGGCCGACTGCACCGGTGAATTGATGGTTTCGTCCTCGATGAAGTCGCCGAAGTAGCTGTCTTCGCTTTCACCGATGGGCCTGTCGAGACTGAAGGGATGCTTGGAAATTTTCAAGACCCTGCGAGTCTCGGCGATACTCATATCGGCCTGGTTGGCAATTTCCTCAATAGTAGGCTCTCTGCCGAGTTCCTGCATCAGCAGCTTGGTGGCCTGCCGAAGCTTACTCATCGTTTCTATCATGTGTACCGGTATGCGAATCGTTCGCGCATGGTCGGCAATAGCCCTGGTTATCGCCTGCCTTATCCACCATGTCGCGTATGTGCTGAACTTATAGCCCCTGCGGTACTCGTATTTATCCACGGCCCGCATCAGCCCGGTATTACCCTCCTGAATGATGTCCAGAAAGCTCAGGCCCCTGTTGCGGTACTTCTTGGCGATAGAAACCACCAGTCGCAGATTACCCCCCGAAAGATTTCGTTTGGCATCCTCATACTGAATATTAACCGCCTCAATGGCGCGCAGCCTTTTATCAAGCTGCTTGGGTGTCTCCAGCACCAAATCCTGCAGGCCGCGAAGCTCCTGCTTCATCGCATCAATATCCTCGGGCGTATATTCCCTGTTGGGCCCGGTCTCAATCGTCTCGGTCAATTGGTGCATTTTCCTGCTGATGCCCTGCAGTTTCCTCATCATCTGCTGAATCCTGTCGGTTCGCAGGCTCAACTCCTCGAGCAAGGTGGCAACCTTGCGTCTGTTGCGGCGAATCTGCTTAAGATACTTCCTCGCCTCGGTGAGGTCGCCGTTATCCATTAACTTTTGAAACATAGCCGCATTTCGCTCAAGCAGTTCGTTTGCCGTGGCCAGGTTCTGCGGGAGTCGTTTCTTTACAACCGCCCTGACCAGATTCTCCGTGGAACTCATCTTCATGGTCCTGTCGAAAGGCAGTGTCCCATCATGCACCTGATGCAGGATTTCTTCAGCACTTCGGGCGCAATAGTCGCTCTCGAGCACCTTCCTTCTGAACGCCAGACGGGTCAGTTCGATTTTTCGTGCGAGATTTATCTCCTCATCACGCGAAAGCAGGGGTATCTCACCCATCTGCGTCAGATACATCCTGACGGGGTCATCTATACGCTTGCCTTCCGGCTCGACAAGCTCCCGCTCAAGAACCAGGTCCTCTTTGGCGGCGTCTGAATCCTTGGTCTGTAACGGACCGGAGTCGCCCTCGGCGAAGTCTCCCTGCTCTTTTTCAGATACTTCAGCTTCGTCAAGCAACTGCACCCCGAGGTCGTCCAGCGTCATCAGCAGGCTGTCAAGCCGATTGGGCGATATTGCCTCGTCAGGCAGTTCCTCGTTCATCTCCTCGTATGTCAGATACCCCTTCTTTTTGCCCTTTTCGATAAGCGATTTGATAATCGCCTCGGCCAGCCTCTCACGGATAGCACGCTTGTCGGCGGAAATAGCCTGTTGTGGCACCTTCGTACGTACTGATGCGTCATCAGTGTCCTTGTTTGTGGTGCCGGATTTTTTCTTTTTCTTTCCTACCATTGCCTGATTTCCAAAATACCTCGTTATATTTTTCAGGCGCTGCCTCAGATGCCTACGCAGGCATCATCCCTGGATTACGTTTGTTTGTTTTTAGCAGCATTTCATTTATTTTACGCAGAGATCCCGTGTCGTCGTCACTAAGGTTGTTCTTCATTCTGCTTTTGCTAATGTCCCGGATATGATTGGTAAAAACGTCCAGCGCCTGCTGAAGTCTGGCCTTGTAATTACCCTTTTCGGCGCCCGCCTCGGCTATATCAACTATAGCGCCGCCGGCCTCGATGGATTCAAGCCTGCTCAGTAGTTGGGCCAAGGTTACTTTCTCATATCCCGACAATGAGTCGAATACTACACGGGCAATTTGACCCAATATGTCGTCATCAAAATCCTCAACACCAACTTTCCCTTTTACGTCCTCGAAGAGTTTCGGTTCGTTGAGCAATACCTCTAATATTTCACGTTGAGCCTTTGCAAAAAGGCCTTGGGGTAAATCTCTGGCGACCACCTTTTGATTCGGCACCTTATGGACCGAGCTTCTGTTGAGTCGCCTGATATGCCTGTCAAGTTCGGCTTTTGTTTGCTCTTCTCGAAGCCCGATTATCCTTGAAAGTTTATTTCCTATCAATCCGTCAGCTATGGGGTCGGTTCTGCTGCCCTTGATAGCTACGGCAACGGTTCTTAAATACTCGTCTATGGCCGCTCGCTTGTCTGTAAGGTTGTCGCTCCGGTCAAGGCCTTCGATGAGTCTCTGCCACTTGCTCTCCATCACATCGACCGCGCCGTCAATAACCTTCGCGAATGCATCCTGCCCGGACTCCAGCAAAAACCGGCACGGATCTTTTCCTTCCGGCACAAAAGCCAGTTTAATATCGATTTTCTCGGTAAGACAGACCTCTAAAGCCCTGTTGGCCGCTTCAATGCCCGCCGTGTCGCTATCGAAGACTAATATTATACGTTTGGCATACCGCCGCAGTACCCTGGCGTGACCGGTGGTAAAACTTGTCCCAAGGCTCGCCACAACGTTGCCAAAGCCGAATTGATGAGCCATTATCACATCCGTATAACCTTCAACAACAACGGCTGTTCCCGTTGAAACAATTTCGTGCCGTGCTTTGTGGAGTCCATATAAAGAATTGCTCTTGTCGAACAGCACAGTTGTCGGAGAGTTTATGTATTTCGCCTCTTTTTCGCCGAAGGTTCTTCCCCCGAAGCCTATGGTCCTGCCTGTTACATCCAAAATGGGAAACATCAGACGATTACGAAACTTGTCATAAACTCCGCCTCCATTTTTAGAGACCACAAGCCCGGCATGCAACAGATCCCCGGCGGGGACGTTGCCTGTTTTTGCTTTTACGACCAGGTCATCCCATTTGTCCAAAGCAAAGCCAAGACCCCACTCTTTCGCCGAATTCGTGCTTATCTGTCTGTGTTTAATGTACTTGCGCGCCTTTGAGCCTTGTTGTTTATGGTTTAGATTGTTCTGCCATATCTTTTGGGCCCACGCATTGATCCGGGCGACACTTTTCTGGTCTGCAACAGGCTTATCACCTTCTTTTCGCCTCGTTCTTACTGGCTCAAGTTTTATCCCGGCCCGCTGCGCCAGTCTTTCAACAGCATCGGCAAAGCCCAAATTTTCTCTGAGTTGGACGAACTTGAACACGTCTCCGCCAGCTCCACAGGCAAAGCACTTGAATATCTGCTTTTCGGGGTTGACATTCAGACTCGGCTTATGGTCGGCGTGAAACGGACACAGACCCACCCTTTCCTTGCCCTTCTTTGAAAGGCTCAGATGCTCTGATACCAAATCTACGATATCGGTAGCCTGTTGTATTTGGCTGATTATGCTATTATCGAATTTTGCTGACACGTCTAATCCACAGTAGCTAATTCTACCAAACTCGATCGCCCCATATACTTCTTAGGAACATGATACCCTTTACGTTACTCATACGAGATAGTCCAACGCCTCTCAATTTTTACCATTAGCCGGCAAACCGACAATAAGGGAGTGGCCACTAAAGTATAGACGGTTTTGGTAAAACGTCAAGTCAACCCACACAAAAAAGCCTTTTTTGCGACTATAAAACACGTTCTAAGTGTGCTCGGACACATGGTACAATAAGACAATTGTCAGTTGGAACAAATACTCTGCAAATCGGTTAGAGTCAATTTGTCTAATCGTTCAACGGTTTTCTCTGCCAGCGGTTTTAGCTCTTCATATGGGTATGTATTAGCTACGGCGATTGTGTGCATCCTTGCCGCCGATGCCGCCTCAAGCCCCCACCGTGAGTCCTCAATAACCACACAATCTTTGGGAAGAATATCTCCAGGGCCCGTTTCGTTGAGCCTTTGCAGCACAAGAAGCAGCCCTTCGGGGTCGGGTTTTCCCCTCTGGACATGGTCGGCGGCGACAATTATCTCGAAGGTGTCAGTCAAATCGGTCCCAGCCAGCATAAGTTCAATATCTCCGAGAAGCGCACCGGAACACACAGCCAGTCGAATGCCCCGTCCCTTAATCCTGTCCACAAATTCGCATACCCCATCAATAATCGTGCTTTCGGCTCGCACCAGATTGTCAAACAGCGCTGTTTTAGCCTGCACCAGTCGGTCAATGCCTGCCTTATCAAGACCAAGGTCGAAATCTGCCGATATCGCTTTAGCGCATTCGTTATCCGTATAGCCGAGGTACTCGTTATAATAGCGCTTTTGGGTCAGTTCGACATCATACCGACTCAACGTCTCTTTGAATGCACTGAAGTGCAGCGGTTCAGAGTCTGCTATTACCCCGTCAAAATCGAAAATCACAGCCTTTAGCATAATGTATATATACTTAACATTCTAAAACAGAAATTGCGCCAGACCAATTCTTTTCCCTCGGTTATGCCTTCTATAAGCCATTATTAACACAGTCAGCGGTTTGTCAACTATCCTTAAAAATGTTTTAAGCCCGGGCTTTGAATGGGTGCATCTGTAGTTTGTAGGTGGATTTTTGTAAGACGGCGAAATTCATAATAAGGCTTATGTCGCCCTTTCAGGGCTTAAAATGGGTGTTTGGCTTGATGGCCCAGGGCTTGCGCCCTGGGCTATATTATGGCGCCCTTTCAGGGCTTATGAGGTTATGAATTTTTTTTACCTACAAACGACAGATGCACCCCTTTGAATGTATAAGCCAATTTTTGCTTGACCTGGGAATGTTTTTGTGCTAAAATACTTTTCTAAACATTTGCCAACTCCTTTCCAAGCGAAAGGGATCGCCTGCCGCTCCTCCCCCCAACACATCCGGACGGCAGGCGGCTTTTTGCCCTTACTTTGGCGAATTCCGGCCGTTTTTTGTTTTTAGACACGGATTAACACAGCCCCCGCCCCCCGCTTTCGCGGGGGCATGCTTCGCGGGGATGACAATATTAACACTGTGGGTTATCTCTTTGTTAAAAATTCACTTATATCAATATTTTCTGACTGACGGCTTCACGTTCTGCTGGAAAATTCGTCCTTTTAGACTAAAACAGGCTTCTCAAACGTGATATTATTGAGGAATAATTATTCCCGAATCGCTTGAGCGACAAATAGATGATTGAGGACAAACTACTCATATTGAGATTTAAGCACGGCAGCCGACGGGCCCTGGCCCGCATCTACGAAAAATATGAAGGCTATCTGCTGACGTTGGCAACCGCTCTTTTGAATGACGTAAATAGCGCAGAAGATATCGTGCACGATTTCTTCGTCTCGTTTGCACAATCTGCCGACTCTCTCAAGCTCGAAGGAAGCCTCAAGGGCTATCTGGCGACCTGCGTTGCTAATCGGACGCGCGACAGTATCCGAATAAAAAAGCGACAGCCTGATGCACTGGATGAGTCGATACAGATACGGTCAAATGCAAAAGGGCCGGAGTTGGCAGCGATATGCAACGAAGAATTACAACTGTTAAATAGTGCCCTGAGCCGGCTTCCATACGAACAGCGAGAAGTATTAATTCTGCACCTGAGAGGCGACATGAAGTTTATACAGATTGCGAAGTCGCAAAACGTCTCAATAAATACGGTCCAGAGCAGGTACCGCTACGGACTGGATAAACTGCGTACGCTATTAGACGGTGAGGTGCTCTGTTGAAAACGTCATTATTGTCATTGCGAGGTCCCGAAGGGGCCGCGGCAATCTCGACTTTTGAGGAGATGAGATTCTTCGCTACGCTCAGAATGACATCTGTAAGGTTTTCTACAGAGCATAATGAGGTGTAAAATGAAAATGGAAGAAAAAATAGAAAGATTGATAAAGAAGATTAATGTAACTCCTCGTGACCAGATGTATGATAAAACCCTCAACGATGCTCTTGGTGCGCAGGAAAAATCCAAAAATACACAATCGGCTCAATTACAGCCGAATATCTGGAGAATAATTATGAACAGTAAAATAACAAAATTTGCTACCGCAGCAGCGGTAATACTTATCGTCGTCCTTGGTATAACCTTTTTGGAAAAAACCACTCAAAAGACCTATGCCATCGAACAAACAATCGAGGCTTACAATACCATCCATTATCTGTATGTAAAAGAATTTAAAGCTAATCACGATGAACCACTTGAATTCTGGATCAAGTCAGACGACCAGGGAAGAATAGAAAAAGCAAGGTACTATCTGCCCGAACATGTATCACCCGAAGATGGCTCAAAACTTATTACATGGTCACCCGAAAAAGCTGAGCTGTTCTTCAAAAGAAAAAATTCTTATCTTATATTCCAAAGCAACAGGATTGAAGGTATGATGCAATATTTCCTCCGGCAGTCTCAGCCTAAATTAGTCATGGAAAAACTGCTTAAAGACCAGGAAGCCGGCATTGTTGATATAGACATACAACAGCCGAAGCAAAAGCATAAGCCTGTCACAATCACCGTGACCTACAAAGCTAAGCCTAGGAAAACAATTTACTATATAAATCAGGCAACGGGCCTGATTACCTTTGTCGAGTATTTTGACATTAAGGACAATCGTGATGTGCTCGCCGGTACAACAGAATACTACGATTACAATGTCCCAATAAATGAAAAAATGTTTTCTATCGCCGATGAAGTCCACAAGGGCGTTACCAAGTTAGACTGGCTTAATCAACTTATCGGTATCCCACAGGAAGATATGACCGATGAACAGGCCGCTGTTGAAACAGTTCGCCAGTTCTTTCAGGCTTTCGTTGACCACGATTACAAAAAAGCAGGATTGATCTATTCCGGCATCTCTGCAGAAAAAATAAAAGAAAAGTTTGCTTATCTTAATATCACCAAGGTTATTTCAGTTGGTCCTGCAACACCGTATCCAGAATGCGGTGAACATAGCTTTAGTGTTATCTGTGCAGTGGAATTAACCTCTCCCGAAGGACAAACAAGGACAAGAAGGTTTGGCTCTATAAAAGCAAGGTGCGGCGACGATGAAATGCATCCGGATAGGTGGATAATTCACGGCGGGCTTTAATAACTTAATCACTATACACTATAACAAAAGGGCCGGTCCCTTCGACCGGCCTTTTTCATATCTTTTCAGTCGAGAAACCACATTTTTCACCAGCAAATTCAAAACTGGTGGAAAAATTTCATTTCTTTTATACTAACTCGTGATACTTGAACGTCTATTTAGTGACAGGCCTGGCACAGCCGGCAATGAAAGGTCATAAATGCCTAACGATAAGATACTTATCCGGAAAGTAAAACACGGCTGTAAGGATTCTATGCGGCGCATTTACCAGCGCTACAAGGATGACCTATTAACGTTAGCCCGTGCTCTTTCAAATGATAAGACCCTTGCAGAAGATGTCGTCCATGATGTTTTTGTATCGTTTGCCGAATCCGTCGGGAAATTGCAACTTAGAAAAAGTCTGAAGGTCTATCTTGCAGCGAGTGTGCGAAACACCGTTAATGACCGATTGCGGACCCGGAAAAGACACACAGCTAAAGAAAAAGAGTTTGTGCCCACCCAGACACAACCGATTTCTCCTGACAGGTTGGCAGCCGAAAAGGAAACTATACAGCTACTTCGACAGGCATTGATACAACTGCCTTTCGAGCAGCGAGAAGCAGTATTATTGCATATTCAGTCAGGCCTGACATTTAAACAAATTGCCGCCCTGCAAAATGTATCCACAAATACTGTGCAGGGACGCTTCCGTTACGGTTTAGAAAAACTGAGGGCCTTATTAGATGGCGAGGTGATAAATGAGACAGACAAATAAAATTGAACAGCTAATAGACAATTTACACGATCGTACCAGTGCCGAACTTGATGAAAAAACGCTTAAAGATGTCTTCTCGGTAATGGAAAAGTCAACAAAAACGCAACCGGCTCTTAAACAGTCGAATATCTGGAGAATAATTATGAAAAACCCAATGACAAAACTAGCTGCAGCAGCGGTGATAATAATCGCTGTATTAATCGGCGCAAATCAGTTCTCCGGCTCAATCGATGGAGCAAGCGTCGCATGGGCCGATGTAGTTACCCAAGTTTCCAGGGTTGATTACATCCACGTTTACTATTTCAAAAGTCGAGATAACGATGTTAAATGCGATTTCGAGGCATGGTACTCCGACGGCAAAATGGTAATGCGCGGGAAAATGGGAGACATGATTTATGATGACGGCCGAGTTCAGCAGGCATTCGACCAACATAAAAGGTTAATAGGTAAAGAACAATCACTCTTTGCCAAAGGACAACCGTTCTTTGAAGTTATCACAGCAGGATTACTATCGCATAAGAACGAACAGTTCACCCAGCAAACGCCTGCTAATGTCGGAGATGACTTCCTCATATACGATTTGGACCCACCCCCAGATGAAGGCGATTTCCTTGCAAACGTTACTATTACGGTGGGCAAGAG
>DUZQ01000002.1 GCA_013349435.1 Planctomycetota bacterium
CGCTGCGCTCAGAATGACCCTGCGCAGGACGCGGGGCTAAATGAACTGGATGCCGGATTAAATCCGGCATGACAATAGAATCACCAAAACAAAAACGCGGCGGCACAAACAAAAAAAACAGAAGCGCGGCGGCACAAACAAAAAAAACAGAAGCGCGGCGGCACAAACAAAAAAAACAGAAGCGCGGCGGCACAAGCCGTCCGAAAGATAATTTTATTATTCCACCCCCTGATTCGGCCGCTTGCGCGGCTCGGCTTGTGTTGATATTATCGCGTGGCTCGGCTTGTGTGAATGTTAGCGGTCGGGATGACAATTTCCTGTACCCTTGCCGGAGTTTACCCCGCACCTCAATACGGGGATGCGGGGCAGGGGTGACAGGATTTTCGTTCCATTGCTTATTCAAACGTCAATATGTTTTGCTACAGGCCCTTAAAATATCCCCGGTGCGATTCGAACGCACAACCTTTGGCTCCGGAGGCCAACGCTCTGTCCATTGAGCTACGGGGACAAACTTACAAAACTGCTATTCTAATACTTCAAAAAGGTGTACAAGTCAAGTTCCGCGGACTCGGGCACGCTCAAGTGGCATTTATGGATAAAAATCAGAGAAATAAGATTTTACGGTTGAAATTCGCTCATAGCCTGTTATTTTATGACTTTCTGCAGGCCTGCATCTTTCAGGTTCGCAGTTGTCAGAAATTAACATTCTTACATTTTTATCAAAGAAAGGAAGTAGTGGTTAAGATGTCAGACCAAACAAAAGGGATGAAATCTCTAATGGCCGAAGGAAGAACCTTCACACCCCCGGACAACATCCGGAAAAATGCTTACGTAAACAGCGAAAAGCAGTATCTGGAAATGTGGGAACAATCTCTAAACGAGCCTGACAAGTTCTGGCTCGAACAGGCCAAGAACCTGGCTTGGTTTAAAGAGCCGACTGAGAGTCTGCGGTACACCTGGGACACGAAGGGGCGCAAAATCGAGCATACCTGGTTCGCCGACGGTAAGTTAAATGTTTCATATAATTGTCTCGACCGCCATCTCGGCACTCCTGTCGCCAAGAAGACCGCGATTTTGTGGCAGGGGGAAGCCGAAGATGCCGTCAGAAAATTCACTTATGAAGAACTCTATCAGGAAGTTTGCAAATTCGCAAACGTCTTGAAGTCTAAAGGACTTAAAAAAGGCGACCGTATTGCGATATATATGCCGATGGTCCCCGAGCTTGCGATAGTAATGCTTGCCTGCACCCGCATTGGAGTGATTCACTCGGTCATCTTCGGCGGCTTCAGCTCCGACGCCATCCAGGACCGGGTTAACGACTCAGACTGCAGGATGCTTATAACTTCCAATGTTTCTATCAGGGCGGGCAAACACATCAAGCTCAAGGAGATTGCCGACGCGGCGATGGAGAACTGTCCGACCATTGAAAGCGTGGTTGTTGTCAAGGTTAACGACGAACCATGCCCGATGCAAAACGGCCGCGATGTGTGGTACCATGATGAAATTGCCAAAGCAAACGCCGAATGCGAGCCTGAGCCGATGAACGCCGAGGACCCGTTGTTTATCCTTTATACATCCGGCTCAACGGGCAAGCCCAAAGGCGTCGTCCACATCACCGGCGGCTACCTGTTGCACTGCGCCGTCACCCATAAAACCGTCTTCAATATCCACGACGATGACATTTACTGGTGCACCGCGGACATCGGCTGGGTAACCGGACACAGCTATATCGTTTACGGGCCGCTGGCAAACGGCACTACCTCGATGATGTTCGAGGGCGTCCCGACTTATCCGGACGCGGGCAGGTTCTGGCAAATATGTGACAAATTCGGTGTAACCGTCTTTTATACGGCTCCGACAGCAATTCGAGCGCTTATGCGCCTCGGCGATGAGTGGCCCGCAAAATACAAGCTCGATACTATGAGAATCTTAGGTACCGTCGGTGAACCAATCAACCCGGAAGCCTGGATGTGGTATTACGAAAAAATCGGCAGGAATCGCTGCCCGATAGTCGATACATGGTGGCAGACCGAAACCGGCGGCTTTATGATTTCACCCCTGCCCGGCGCCCACACCTTGAAGCCCGGCAGCGCCTCCAGGCCGCTGTTCGGTGTTGACCCGGTCGTCCTGCGGGACGATGGAACACAGTGCGATGTCAACGAGGGCGGCAAACTCTGCATCCGCAGACCCTGGCCCGGGATGATGAGAACAATGTGGGGCGACCACGACCGGTTCATCGATACATATTTCACAATGTACAACGACATCTATTTTGCGGGCGATGGGTGCCGAATCGATTCTGACGGCGACTACTGGCTGATGGGCCGAATCGACGACGTTGTCAACGTGTCCGGCCACCGCATCGGCACCGCAGAGGTCGAAAGTGCCCTTGTCAGCCACGAAAAGGTTGCAGAAGCGGCTGTTACACCGATACCACACGAAATCAAGGGCCAGGGGCTTTACGCCTATGTAACCCTTGTCGAAGGTGTCGAAGAATCGGACGAACTCAAAAAAGAGCTTATCAGGCATGTCCGAAAGGAAATCGGCCCGATAGCCGCCCCCGAAGCAATCCAATTCGCACCGGCCCTCCCCAAGACCCGCTCCGGCAAGATAATGCGGCGAATCCTCCGAAAGATCGCCGAGCGGGATACCGGCAATCTTGGCGACATAACCACCCTGGCCGACCCAAGTGTTGTCGAAAGGCTCATAAAGGGCAGGGGGTAGGTTAAATCAATGATTGAAAAAAGGTTTGCCGAACTCATTTTTAAGCAGGTTCGGCAAACTTGATCCCACGGGAGTCTCTAATGAACGAAGAAACCGCATTGCAACAAGAACAAATCCAAAACCACGGATGGCGCGTTACGTTTGCAGGGATGGGTATAAATCTGGCTCTTGGTATTTTGTACACCTGGAGCGTAATCAGCAAACATATACCAGCCGATTGGGGCTGGGATGAGGATGACAAATCGCTGCCATACATGTTTGCCTGCCTGATATTTTCTCTTGTGATGGTCCCGGCTGGGAGGATGCAGGATAAACTCAGCCCGAGAATCGTTGCAACTATAGGTGGAGTTCTTGTCGGGCTCGGATTTATATTGACCAGTATGACTACGTCTGTCGCGGCTTTCGTCTTTGGATTTGGTGTCCTGGCGGGGGCCGGCATTGGTTTCGGGTATGCTTCGGCAACACCGCCTGCGGTAAAATGGTTCGGCCCGGCAAAGACCGGTATGATTGCCGGAATCGTGGTCTCCGGCTTCGGCCTTGCTTCGGTTTACGCCTCTTTTGTTACGACATGGCTGATAGGCAGCTTCGGTTTTCAAACCGCTATCCTGATTTGGGGCATCGTTTTTTTGGTAACAGTTGTCGGTCTGGCACAGTTGCTCAAGCCTCCACCGCCCGGATATAAACCCTTAACTGCAGGGCCTGCCCCTGCTTTGCAATCTAATAAAAAGGAAGACTTCAGACCCGCCGAGATGCTCGGAACCATTCAGTTCTATCTGCTTTGGTTTATGTACGCATGCGGCGCCGGTGCGGGCCTTATGATTATCTCAAAACTCGCGGCAATAGCCGACAAACAAGTAGGAATAACGCTGGGCTTTCTCCTGGTGGCTGTTCTGGCGGTAGGTAACGGAGCTGGGCGTGTCGTTGCCGGAATCCTGAGCGACAAAATAGGGCGAAAAGCAACAATGTTTATTTGTTTCGTGTCACAGGCGATATTTATCTTTCTTATCTCAAAGGCAAAAAGCGAAAACGCACTTGGAACAATTCCGGTGATGTGTTTACTGTCGGCATTGATCGGTGCAAATTATGGTGCAAATCTGTCGCTTTTCCCATCTATAACCAAAGACTTTTACGGAATCAGGAATTTCGGTGTGAATTACGGTCTTGTCTTCACCGCCTGGGGTGTGGGCGGTTTCCTGCTGGCCAAATTAGCCGGGGCGATGTATGTCAAATATCAAGCCTTCGCAATTGCCTATTACGGCGCCGCGGCACTGCTCGTCCTCGCAGCGGTTATGGTCTTTTTCCTGAAGCCCCCTCATCATAGCTTAGAAATAACTTCGTCAACAGATATAGGCGAATAAAGGCTTGTTCAGGAAGATATATGAAGCAATGCATGAAGGACTCTGGGAAAAGGTCGTTGCTCTCGAAGGTGCCGATACGGCCCGGCGGGCAAAGTGCAAATATATCAGCCCTTCAGCCTGTTATGAGGTCGTACTGTTAGGGCGCACATACAACGTAAACCCCGACGAGCGGAGGATTTATCCGGCTGACAGCGCCGCACGAGGCCTTGAGGCCTCATTTCTCGAGCAGCTTTGCATCCTCGCCTATCTGATAAACGCCCGTGATGTACCTTTGGCGAACAAACTGGTTCGTGCCGAGGCACTTGAGTCTGGAACGTTTTATTTTCGCGGGCCGCACGAGCTTCCCACGCGTAAGCTGGTAGAGGCATTTGGTGATGAACCGGCACAATTGACCAGGGCAGGGGAAAAATTGGGAGCTAAGATTTGCGATTATCCGGATGCGTCCATCGAACTGTTCGTACTGCCCCGATTTCCCTTAACTTTGGTGGTGTGGGGTTGCGACGCCGAATTCAAAGGGCGGGCCTCGATACTATTCGACCAGACGGCAGGTGAGCAATTACCCTTAGACGCAATCGGGGCTGCTGTAGAAACTGCAGTTAAGCTCTTAATAAGTACTCTTGGTAAAAAGTAGTTATTATGCACTCTGCTCACGTTCTCCGAGCCGACACAAAGACACTTTACAGCAGGAAAAAACCTGCTATGATATAGAGTTTAACATAAAAAGTATTTTTTTGTGATATGTAAAATAATGCCACCAAGTGTGAAAATCGCAATTAGCGGCAAAGGGGGAGTCGGTAAGACGACGTTTTGTGCTATCTGGGCCTGGTTATTTGCCGAGGATGGATTGGATGTACTGGCAATTGATGCGGACTCCGACCCGAACCTTGCGTCTGCGCTTGGCGTATCAGTCGAGGAAACGCCCGAGCCGCTGATAGGAATGAAACAGTTGATATGGGACAGGACGGGGGCTAAGCCCGGCTCGGTCGGTCAGTATTTTAAGTTGAATCCGAAGGTCTCGGATTTACCTGAGCGATACTGGCGCAAGATTAACGGTATAAAGTTACTGGTTCTCGGTTCGACCACCGGCGCGGGGGCGGGTTGTGCGTGTCCGGAATCGGCTTTTTTAAAGGCGCTGCTCACCCATACTCTTCTGCAAAGGCGTGAGGCAATTCTGGTTGATCTGTCGGCTGGTCTTGAATTTATGGGTCGGGCTTGTGTCCAGGGGATTGATGCTTTAGTGGTAGTGGTTGAGCCTGGCGCAAGAAGCATAGAAACGGCGGTAAATATAGCGCGTATGGCTGGACAAATGGGGATAGACCGTGTGGCGGCCTTTGCCAACAAGATCACCGACCCGGCCCAAATTGACATTATCAGGTCTCAATTAGACCCTATTGCCGTACTCGGAAGCTTCAGGCTGGAGCCGGCATTAGTCCAGGCGGACCTGAAGCGCCTGCCTGTAATGAGCACAAGTGAACAACTCGTGGGCGAACTTCAAAAGGCTAAAGATGTAATGATGAACCTGTTTTTCAAGGACCGGGTCTCAGATTAAATGCGAATATATTATAGCTGTCCGGGAGAACGATATGGACAAGATTATAACTGTAGATATTGCAAAGTGTTTAGCTTGTAAGAGTTGCGAGATAGCGTGCGCGCTGGCGCATTCGCAATCGGGGGTACTTGAAGAAGCGACAAACGAGGAACCCAAACCGCAAAAAAGGGTAACCGTCGAGCCGGCGGCCGAATTCGGAGTGCCTATTCAGTGCAGACACTGCGAGTCGGCGCCGTGCATCAGGATTTGCCCTACGGGTGCGATTCAGCGATTAGATGAGCAGTCCCCTGTTTTGGTAGATGCGGAATTATGCATTGGGTGCAAGTTGTGTATGCTTATCTGTCCTTTCGGTCTTCTGCAAATCGGCACCGAAGGACGAGCCGTAATCAAATGTGATATGTGCATTGAGCGAATGCACACCGGCCGGGGACCGGCCTGTGTCGAAGCCTGCCCGACCAAAGCCCTGAGGTTGGTTACGATTGAAGAAATTACAAAAGCAAAACGGAAAGAAGCGTCCGAAAAACTAATTAACTCAAAATAACCTTTTTCGAGTTATTAGTCGTTAATATGGAGAAGTAACAGGTGCGAAAGATAGTTGTTATCGGCGGCAGCGCAGCGGGAATGACGGCTGCCATAACCGCCGCCCGGCAAGACCCGGACGCCAGGGTAACGGTAGTAACGCAGGACCGACAGCCCTACCGCAGGCCCGCCGTACCTGCACTCATTGCCGGTTACATAACCAGACCGGCAGATGTGAAAATTTTTCCGTCTGAAACACTGGCCCGGTACAATATAACACTGATTTGCCCGGCCGAGGCCACCGAAATCGATACTGCAAACAAGAAAATTTATATCCGCTCCGAAGGCAAAGAGAAAAAACTGAGCTACGACACGGCGGTGATTACCACCGGAGGATATCCAATAATACCCAGGATACCCGGTTCGGATAAAAAAGGTGTTTGCACCTTTACCACCTACGAGGCGGCGGCCCAAATCGTCGAAGCTGCCAGGGGCGGAAAGAGCGCAGTGGTGATAGGGGCGGGTTTTATCGCCCTGGAGATAGCCGAGGCGCTGATGCGCAAGGGGTTGGATGTTTATTTCAATGTGCGTTCCAGGATACTAAGAAAACTTGTTGAACCGGATGTCTCCGGGCTTCTTATCAATAGCTTTGAAAAGCGGGGCCTGCGAATGCTTGCCGGTGAAGCGATTTCCAAAATCGGTGGACAAGACCGGGTTGAGTATGTCGTCCATAAAAGCAAAAAAATCGCGACCAACCTTGTAGTGATGGGCACTGGAGTAAGAGCAAATACAGCTCTTGCAGAAAAAAGCGGTATCAAGTTGGGCCGGAGCGGAGCAATCAAAGTTGATAATCGGATGCAAACTTCGATCCCGGATATTTACGCAGCCGGTGATTGTGCCGAAAGCCCGGACCGCGGCACCGGCAAATTTGTGTATTTGCCGGTGGGAAGCATCGGAGCTTCCGCCGGGAAGATAGCAGGTACAAATGCAGCGGGGGGGGACAAGCAAACGATTGGGTTTCTGCGGGCACAGGCCGATGAGATTCTGGGTATGCAGATATTCAGTATCGGCCACAGCAGCACCAGCGCAAAGCAGGTCAATCTTGAGGTTAACCTTCATAATTTAACCGTTCCAGTAGAAAGCCGGTTAACAAAACCGTTTGAGACTGCTAAAATGTTGACCAATAGTAATGACGAGATTGTCGGGGCTCAACTTGTGGCTAAAAAACACGGTTCACAATTCGCATGGCAAATGTATCAGGCCGTTTCGGAGGGAGCAGACAGAAAAGAGTTTTTAAGCCGTTTCAACTCGCCCCGGCTCAGAATGGCTGAGGCGTTTGCGAATATCGCGGAATTACCCATTTTAGTCGAAAACACAGGCGAAGGTAAGGCGCTAACATTAGGTGATGCAACCAGCCGAAAGAACATCAAATTGGTAAAATGAGGAATTGTTTATGGATTCAAAACAGCGAAGTGGTGATAAAGCCGCACAGGAGATGCTCGAGTGTATGTTCGAGGCGGGCATAGAGAACGCCTGGGACAGGCTTCAGGAACAGGAGCCTCAATGCGGATTCGGAAAACTCGGTATATGCTGCCGAAATTGTTCGATGGGCCCCTGTCGTATCGACCCGTTTGAAGAGGGGCCGCAGAGGGGTATATGCGGTGCAACCGCCGATACCATTGCCGCTCGAAACCTTGTACGGATGATTGCGGCGGGCGCTGCTGCACATTCCGACCACGGCCGGGACATCGCACATACGTTCAAGATTGCGGCAGGCGCCGACAACGGCGATTATATGATAAAAGATGAAGCCAAGCTGAAGGAAGTCGCGGCGAGGTACGGCATAGAGACAAAAGACAGAGACATCAAACAAATTGCCGGCGAGTTGTCCGAGGTTATTCTAAGTGAATTCGGTAAACAGGCGGGCACACTAACCAGTGCGGCCTCTTATGCACCGGCGGCGAGGCAAAAGGTCTGGAATCAGATGGGCATAACCCCCCGTTCGATAGACCGTGAGATTGTTGAGATTATGCACAGGACGCATATCGGTGTGGGGTCGGATTATAAGAATCTCGTAAAGCAGGGTCTGCGTGCGTGTCTTTCAGACGGATGGGGAGGCTCACTGATAGCAACGGAGCTTTCCGATATTCTTTTCGGCAGTCCCGTCCCGATTCGATTCGGCGCAAACCTCGGTGTACTTGAGCCCGGACAGGTCAATATTGTTGTTCACGGCCACGAACCAAGTCTGTCGGATATTATAGTGGGAGTATCACAGAAGCCCGAACTGTTGAAAACAGCAAAGGAAAAAGGCGCCGAGGGCATCAACATAGCCGGAATATGCTGTACCGCCAATGAGATATTGATGCGACACGGCATCCCGGTTGCGGGTAATTTTCTTCAACAGGAACTGGCGATTATGACAGGTGCCGTGGACGTAATGCTCGTGGATGTACAGTGCATAATGCCGGCGTTGGGTTCTCTTTGTAACTGTTTCCATACAAAGCTGATTACGACCAGCCCCAAATGTAAGATAGAAGGTGCCGAGCATATCGAGTTCAGCGAAGAGCGGGCGGTGCAAGTCGCCGGTGAAATTATTAAAGTCGCCGTCGAAAACTTCACCCGCCGCAAAGGAGCCGTCAATATTCCAAAGGCAAGAGAATCCGGTATCGCCGGTTTCACAACGGAAAATACTTTCTATGCTCTGGGCGGCAGATTTCGAGGCAGTTACCGACCGTTGAACGATGCTGTTATCTCGGGTCGCCTGCGTGGGGCGGCGGGGGTAATAGGCTGTAATAATCCGAAGCAAGTACACGACTCCTGTCATATTGCCATGATAAAAGAGCTTATCAAAAACGATGTGTTGGTAGTCAGCACCGGCTGCGGTGCACTGGCGGCCGGTAAAGCGGGGCTGATGCGTCCTGATGCGGCGGCGAAATACTGCGGCGATGGTTTGGCCGAGATATGCGAGACGGTGGGCATACCGCCGGTTCTGCATGTCGGCTCCTGCGTTGATAACAGCCGAATCCTGACAATTCTGGCCAATATGGTTTCTGAAGGGGGGTTGGGTGAGGATATTTCCGATTTGCCTGTTGCAGGAGCCGCGCCGGAGTGGATGTCGGAAAAGGCGGTTTCAATCGGGATGTACTTTGTAGCATCGGGGGTCTATACCGTCATCGCCGAGCCTTTGCCGATTCAGGGCGCAAAGAACCTGACGAAATACTTAACTTCCGAGATTGAAAGGGATGTCGGCGGCAAGTGGGCCTTTGAGCGGGATCCCATCAAGGCCGCGGGGATGATGATAGAGCATATTGAACGTAAAAGAGATGCTCTGGGGATCAACAAAAAGGCGGAACGTAAGCTTTATGATATGGAAGACCGTCGTGCATTGACATTTTAAGGTTGCGTTAGAGAAGGTGGTTCAGAATGTCCAGAATAATTGCGTCAGCGGCAATACGTGGTGCCCACAAATTAGTGGAACAGGCCAAAGATATTTACAATAAAACCGTTCAGGATAAAGGAAAAGACTGCAATGTCGAATTTCCCAACACGGGTTATTATCTCCCTATTATCTATTCAATGACGGGGATAGCGGTTGAGAAGTTATCCGATTTTGATGAGGTTTTCGAGACTATTGACGACCTGTTGCCGGACCTGGTGGATGAAGATATTTGGCTTCCCTATCTGGGGCCGACCCTCGATGCCGGTATGGCGACGCTCTTTGCCGAAGAGATTATCGAGTCTTGTAAGTATTTAATCGGTCCCGACCCTGTCAGCGACATCTGGCTCGGGGCCGCCGATGATGTAATTCTGCGCGAGCGCGGGATTCAGTTTGTGGACGGAACGGCGCCGGGTTTTGCAGCGATTGCAGGTTCGGCTCCCGACGTGGAAACAGCGGTTAATATCGCCAGGAAATGTCAGGAAAAAAGCCTCTATGTTTTTATGGCTGCTCATCATAATGGAACTACTTTCGCCGAGCAGCTCATAGAAGGCGGCGTTCAGTTGGGCTGGGATACGCGTCTGGTGCCCTTCGGTCGCGAGATAACCTCGGCGATTTACGCACTTGGTTTTGCCAGCAGGGCGGCACTTAGCTTCGGCGGCGTCCAGGCGGGGGACTACCGGCGAAATCTGCTCTACAACAAGAACCGTGTCTTCGCGTTTGTTATGGCTCTGGGTGAGGTTACCGACGAGTGGTACGCCACCGCCGCGGGAGCTATCAATTACGGCTTTCCGACCATAGCTGATTCCGACATCCCGCAGATTCTGCCTACGGGTATATGCACATACGAGCACGTTGTTTCCAATGTTGCCCACAAGGAGATAGTGGAAAAGGCCATCGAGGTAAGGGGGCTAAAAATCAAGGTTACAGAGGTGCCGATTCCCGTGCCCTGCAGCCCGGCATTCGAGGGTGAACGGATTCGCAAGGACGATATGCACGTTGAGTTCGGCGGGCAGAGAACCCCTGCATTTGAATGGCTTCGTATGCGGGATATGGGCGATGTTGAAGACGGCGGGATAGAAGTTACCGGGCCTGACGTTGACTCCGTTGAACCGGGAGGAAGGATGCCGCTTGGGATTGTGGTTGAGGTGGCGGGTCGCAAGATGCAGGCCGATTTTGAACCTGTGCTCGAACGGCAGATACATACGTTTATGAACGAGGCCCAGGGATTATGGCACATGGGCCAGCGGGATATCGGCTGGATTCGCATCAGCAAAGAGGCCTTCGGCGCGGGGTTCAGGCTTAAACATATCGGCAAACTCTTACATGCGATGTACCACGAGCAGTTTTCCAGTATCTTAGACAAGGTTCAGGTCAAAATACTTACGAACGAATCGGAAGTTACAAAAATTCGTGAGGCGGCCCGCAAAGTATTCGCGGAGCGGGACGAACGTCTTGCCGGTATGTTGGACGAAGATGTGGATACGTTTTACTCCTGTACGCTGTGTCAAAGTTTCGCTCCGAACCACGTTTGCGTGATTTCGCCGGAGCGCCCCGGGCTTTGCGGTGCTTATAGCTGGCTTGACGGCAAGGCGGCATACGAGATTACCCCGACCGGGCCGAATCAGCCTATTCCCAAAGGCAAGTGTATTGAGCCGACTATCGGGCAGTGGGACAAGGTAAACGAATTCGTCGCCAGGACCAGCGGGGGTAACGTCGAGCGAATGAGCCAGTACAGCATGATTATCGACCCTATGACCTCGTGCGGATGCTTCGAATGTATTGCCGCGGTGTTGCCTTCGACAGGGGGGATAATGATAGTGAACCGGGAATTCGCCGAGATGACTCCGTGTGGAATGAAGTTTTCCACACTGGCCGGAACTGTGGGAGGCGGTAACCAGACGCCCGGCTTTATAGGCCATTCGAAGCATTATATCGTAAGCGGAAAATTTATAGCCGCTGAAGGCGGAATTCGCCGCATCGTGTGGATGCCTGCAATGTTGAAGGAAGAGATTAAAGATGCTTTGATTCGCAGGGCCGAGAAGCTGGAGCTTGGCGGAGCCGAATACCTGACAAAGATAGCCGATGAAACCACGGCCACTGCCGAAGAGGAAGTGCTGGAGTTTATAACCAAAGCCGGCCATCCAGCAATCGAAATGGACCCGATGTTCTGATTTGAGGTATGTATTTATGGCGCTGACAGGATTAGAGATATTTAAGCTGTTACCCAAGAGCAACTGTAAAAAGTGCGGCAAGCCCACGTGTCTGGCTTTTGCGATGGCGCTGGCCCAGAAGAAGGCAAAGCTGGAGGAGTGCCCGGAGGCTTCCGAAGAGGCTAAATCGGCGCTGGCGGAGGCTTCGGCACCGCCGATAAGCCTGGTCAAATTCGGCACCGGCGACAACGAGGTGCACATCGGCCAGGAGACGGTAATGTTTCGGCACGAAGAGAAATTCTATAACCCCACCGTCATTGCGGTAAGTATCTCGGACAAGCTTGCAGACGATGCTTTGAAAGAGCGGATTGATGCCGTCAATTCACTACAGTTTGAGAGGGTGGGCACACATCTGCAGGTCGGCGCCGTGGCGGTTATAAATGACAGCGGCTCGCCGGACACCTTTGCATCAGCTGCCGGGACGGTCAAAAAGGCAAGTCCTTTGGCTATGATACTCGTTTCCGAGTCGCCGGATGCCCTTGGCGCAGCGACCGCTAAGGTTGCGGATGTAAGGCCGTTGCTGGCATCTGCTGCTTCAGATACGGCCGAGGCCGTGGCAAAAATCGGCAAGGAGAACAACTGCCCGGTAGTTGCACAAGCCGACTCGGTCGAGGGCCTGGCCGAGCTTACCGGGAAAATCAAGGCAGCCGGTGTCGAGGAGATTGTTCTGTCACTCAAGGCCCGAAGCTTAAAAGATGAATTATACGGCCTTTCACGGATACGGGCCGCGGCGCTGAAAAAAACGTTTCGTCCGTTGGGATATCCAACAGTATCATTTGTGCTTGATGGAAACGGTGAAGCCCAGGCGGCAAAAGGAATATCATTAATATGCAAATACAGCAGCATAGTGGTAGTCGAGTCGGTCGAGCGGCACGCCATATTGCCGATGCTCACGGCGGTGATGAATATCTTTACCGACCCTCAGAAGCCCGTACAGGTTGAAGCCAAGGTATATCGAGTCGGTGAGCCGGGTTCAGATTCACCGATATTGATGACAACAAACTTCTCGCTGACTTATTACACGGTCGAGTCCGACGCCGAGGCCAGTCGGGTGCCTTGTTATATTTTAGTGGTTGATACCGAGGGCACGAGCGTTCTTACGGCTTATTCCGGCGACAAGCTTAATGAAAAAATTGTTGCCGAGGCGATGAAAAAGAATGAAGTTGACGGACTGGTCCGACACCACAAGCTGATAATCCCCGGCTATGTGGCGGTGATGAGCGGCAAGCTCGAAGAAGAGACCGGATGGGAGATTGCAGTGGGGCCGCGGGAGTCGAGCATGTTACCAAAGTACCTGCAGGAAGTAGCTTAGTATATTGGGCAAACGCGAGCAAAAAACATGTTCTGTTCTTTTCGAACCGAGCGGTTTGAAGGTCAGAGTTCCAGAGGGTACGATTCTGCTTGAAGCGGCCAGGAAGGTGGGTGTCTATCTGAGCAGTATCTGCGGGGGCGACGGATATTGCGGCAAATGCAAGGTTGTCATAAACGAAGGGCAGTTCCGAAGCAATCCCACCGGCCTGCTTACGCCCGAGGAGAGTCGTGAAAATGTCGTATTGGCCTGTCAGACGAAGGTGCTTTCCGACATGATTGTAACAATCCCGAAATCGCACGCCCTGGCGACAGACCAGATACTGATAAGTGAGGATACCTCGCGATTCAGCGCCCTGGCGGGCAAGGTCTCGGAAAAGGTGTTCGATTTTAAGCCGCTCGTCCAGAAGACATATCTCGAGCTTTCACCTCCTACTATTCAGGACCACACCGCCGACCACGAACGGCTGAATGTCGCAATACGCAACAGCATTGATATAAGCATTCCCGTTTTGCAAATGGGTTTTCGCGTTCTTCAGGAGCTGCCGCGACTGCTCAGAGACACCGACTATAAGGTAACGGCGACGGTTGGTTTCAGGGGCGGGGCGATGGAAGTGGTTCAGATTGAAGCGGGCGACCGGTCGGGTATAAACTATGCGGTGGCCACGGACCTTGGGACCACGACCATTGTTACTCAATTGTTGGACCTTATCACCGGCACTGTTGTTGACACGGAGGCGACTTATAACAGCCAGATAAATTTCGGTGAAGATTATATCCGGCGAATTATTTACGCCGAGCAGAACGATGCATTCGACCAGATGCAGGCGAGCATCGTTAATGACCTTAACGGTTTGCTTGTAACTTTAGCTGAAAGGAACCGGGTAAGCCTGAATGATATCACTGCTGTTGTTTGTGCCGGAAATACTGCGATGATACATTTTCTGTTGAACCTGGACACAACCCGGATTCGCCGGGAGCCTTACGTGGCTGCTGCGAGCTTCGTTCCACCGATTCGGGCCGCTGAAGCGGGTATTAAAATCAATAAGCGGGGACTTTTATACTGCGTTCCGAGTGTAGCTGCATACGTGGGGGGTGATATAGTCGGGGGAGTCCTGGCGACCGGGCTGAATACCCGGCGTGATGTGTCGCTTTTTGTGGACATAGGCACCAACGGTGAAGTGGTCCTTGGCAATCAAGACTGGATGATGTGCGCTTCAAGTTCAGCCGGGCCTGCGTTCGAAGGCAGCGGCGTCAAGCACGGGATGCGAGCGAGTACCGGTGCGATTGAAAAGCTTCGGATTGGGGTGGACGGCTCTGTCAGTTACAACACTATCGGCGATACCTGCCCGTTGGGCATCTGCGGCTCGGGACTGCTCGATACGATTTCGGAACTGTTTGCAAGCGGTATCATCGACCGCACGGGGCGTTTCGGGCAAAAGCCGGATAAAAGACTATCGGAAGGAGACGAAGGCCGGCAGTTTACGCTTGTACAAAGCGACTGTGAAGACAAACAGATAGTAATCACACAGGCCGACATCAGCAATCTTATTCGCTCCAAGGCGGGAGTATTTGCGGCGGTCAAAATTCTTATGGACACGACGCAAACAAAGACCGAAGACCTCGGCGCTATTTATCTGGCGGGGGGGTTCGGCAACTATCTGAACGTACAGCGGGCCGTTACAATCGGTTTGCTGCCTGATATCGACCTGGAGAAAATCCACTTTGTAGGAAACACGTCTATTGCAGGCGCCAAGATGGTATTACTCAGTCAGCAGGCACAAAAAGAGGCTGAACGAATTGCCGGCGAAATGACCTATACCGACCTGATGACACACCCCGGGTATATGGACGAATTTATTAAAGCGAACTTTCTGCCGCACACGAACCTGTCATTGTTTCCATCGCACAAAATTGTAACTCAAGGTGCTCAATGATTTTTATTGATTTTTTGATAACCAATGGAACAAGCAACCCCGGCCACAGGGGCCGGGGTTAAACAGGGATATGGCTAAGACTATTGCAATAAGCGGAAAAGGCGGTACCGGCAAGACGACGCTTGCCGCCTTGATGGTACGGTCGCTGTTGGGAAAGAATCCACAGGCGGTCCTTGCGGTTGACGCGGATGCAAACGCTTGTCTCGGTACGATGTTAGGTGTCCGTCCCCAAGGGACGATAGCCGACCTGCGTGAGGAAGTGCTCAAACAGAAAGGCGGCGGGGGTATAAGCAAAGTTGATGCCTTTGAAATGGGTTTTGAGCAACTGCTCAGTGAGTCGAAGGGATTCGACCTGCTTGCGATGGGCAGACCTGAAGGGCCGGGCTGCTATTGCGCCGCCAATAATCTTTTGCGGACATTTCTGGACAGAATGAGCAACTCCTATGGTTATGTCGTAACCGACAATGAAGCCGGTATGGAGCATCTGTCGAGACGGACGACAAATAACGTTGATTTGCTTGCCATTGTAGCCGAGCCTACAAAAATAGGGATAGACACAGTCAAAAGAATAGCAAATTTAACCAGGTCTTTGCCTATAAGTATTAAAGAAGTGGGAATCATCTGGAACAGAGTTGACTCCGCACCCGATGTCAATCCGGACGGGGTGGGCGTCTTTGGGTGCGTGCCTTATGATAAATCTGTGTATGATATAGCGGTGGGAGGCGGGACGGTTTTTGACCTTGAAAACGAAAGTGTTGCACTGAAAGCGGTGCAGACAATCCTGAAAGATTATTTTGGTATATAAACTATAAATGCATGATACGTAATATATCAAGCAACGCAATACGAGATACTAAATACGAGATACAAATATATTTTTGGGAGGTATTTCAATGGCTGTGCCCGAAATTACGGAAAGTTACACAGGCTCGGTAAATCGTTTAACATTGGGTGCAACAAGCCAGTCCGGCGGTACGCGAGCGACAACGGTTGTTGTCGGGGGAGCGGCCAACGTAGTGTATGGAGGCAGCGACACCCAGGCAGGCGAAAGGCCCGTCATCGCCATCGACGTGTTAGACAGCCGGCCGAATGACTGGCCTGAATATCTTTCCGAGCCGTATAAAGATGTGCTTGACAGCCCGGCGGCGTGGGCAAAGAAATGCGTTGACGAATTCGGGGCAGAAATAATTTGCCTCAAGTTTGACGGAATTCATCCTGAAAAAGGAGACAAAGGAGCCGACCACGCCGTCAGTGTAACCAGAGAAGTGCTCGAGGCGGTGGGTGTGCCGCTTATTCTCTGGGGCTGCGGCAACGACGAAAAAGACAACCAGATAATGCCCAAGGTTTCCGAAGCCGCCAAGGGCGAAAACTGTCTGATTGGCACGGTTACCGAGGGCAACTACAAGTCTTTGACCGCTATTGCTCTGGCGGACGGGCACAACCTTATTACCGAGGCGCCCCTGGACATCAACATCGGAAAGCAGGTTAATATCTTGGCGGCGGACATGGGGTTCCCGCTTGAAAAAATCGTAACTTTCCAGGATACCGGCGCCTTAGGCTACGGTGTAGAATACAGCTATTCGATACAGGAACGTCAAAGACTGGCGGCCCTTAGCGGGGATAAAATGATGGCAATGCCGGTTATTTGTGATGTCGGCCATGAGGCCTGGCGTGCGAAAGAGGCCAAGAGCGAGGATGCACCGGATTGGGGCCGGGCGGACAAACGCGGCCCAATGTGGGAGGCGGCTACAGCAATTTGCCTGCTTCAGGCCGGAGCCGATATACTGCGAATGCGCCACCCAAAGGCGATCTCAACGGTGAAAGATTTTATAAACGAATTGTGGTAACAATAACAGGTCAAAAACCCGCGTAAAACGTCCTTCGATAAACTCAGGATCGGCGGGGGTAAACAAAAACCCCGGCCACAGGTGCCGGGGCTAACTAAAATATGGGAGAGACCATATGATAGCTATCGGCGAACGAATTAACGGAATGTTCGGTGATGTCAAACAGGCTATTGCCGACAAAGACAAGAAGGTTATCCAGGACCTTGCAGCCGCCCAGACCGATGCGGGTGCAACTTACCTGGATGTAAATGTGGGCACCGCCGCCGCCGACCAGGAGGCGACTATGAGCTGGCTGGTTGAGACTATTCAGGAGACCTGCCGGACACCTCTGTCTCTGGATTCCCAGAAACCGGATGTTATCGCAGCGGGATTAAAGGTTGCAGATACAAGCGGTGGAATACTGTTGAACTCAAGCCCGCTTAATAAAAAAAGCGACGAAGAGGTTCTTGACAGGTATATAGAAATGGCCGATGGGGCGGGCCCTGACGGAAAGCTTATTACACTTACGATGGATAAGAACGGTGTTCCTCAGGATGTCGATACCCGCGTTGCCGTTGCCGCCGAGATTGTTCAAAAGGCGATGGAGAAGGGCTTCGGCACCGACCGCCTATTCATTGACCCTATCATCTTGCCTATCAATGTGCCGAACGCACAAATTCAGCCTACAAACATCCTTGACGCAATAGGCCAGATAAAATACCTGGCCGACCCCGCCCCGCATATTACGATGGGGCTGTCGAACCTGTCCCAGGGAACGACCCAAAGGAGCCTGATAAATCGAGTATTCCTCTCCATGGCACTTTCTCACGGAGCCGACTCGGCCATAGTTGATGTGTTGGATGATAAGCTGATGGAAGTGTTAGCGACCACCGAGATACTGCTGAACAAGCAACTGTACTCCGACAGTTACCTCAAGGCGTACAGAAGTGGGTAGTTAATTTTCGATAATAAATGTGCTCTGTAGAAAAGCTCTGAAAATTGTCATTATTCATCCGGTTGAGATTTCAGGCAAGGAAAAGGGGGCAAAGCCAATGAAGTTAGACGCAACCAAAATGGAAGACTGGCAGATTGCAGAAGCCGCCGAGGAGAATCTGAAACCGGTAAAACAACTGGCCGATGAGTTGGGGCTTAACGATGAAGAATTGCTGCCGATGGGCCGACAGTTGGCCAGGGTGGATTACATAAAGGTCCTGAACAGGCTGAAGGACCGGCCCCAGGCCAGGTACATCGATGTTACCGCTATTACACCGACCCCGTTGGGAGAGGGCAAGACTACTACAGCCATCGGCCTGATACAGGGATTGGGCAAACTCAATAAAAATGTTGTCGGTGCGATACGCCAGCCGAGCAGCGGACCGACCTTTAACATAAAAGGCTCGGCGGCCGGTGGGGGCCTGTCGCAGTGCATTCCGCTTACACCCTTTTCTATTCGTCTGACCGGCGATATCGACAGTATAACCAACGCCCACAACCTTGCGATGGTTGCCCTGACATCGCGTATGCAGCATGAGAACAATTATGATGACGCCAGGTTAGCCAGGAGCAATATCCACAAAAGGCTTAATATCGACCCGGAGCGGGTACAGATGAAGTGGGCTATCGACTTTTGTGCGCAGGCGCTTCGCAACATCACCATCGGCAAAGGCGGCAGGATGGACGGCTTAAAAATGGAATCGGGCTTTCAGATTACCGTTTCAAGCGAGATTATGGCGATTCTTGCGATTGCCAAAGACCTTAAAGACCTTCGCGAACGGATGGGCAGGATAGTAGTGGCCTACGACAAGAGCGGCAACGAGATTACCACCGCCGACCTCGAAGTTGACGGTGCGATGACGGCCTGGATGGTGGATGCCTTAAATCCGACTTTATTGCAGAGCATAGAGGGCCAGCCGGTGTTTGTCCACGCAGGCCCGTTTGCCAACATTGCCATAGGTCAAAGCTCCATCATAGCTGACCGTATCGGTACAAAGCTGGGTGATTATCACGTTACCGAAAGCGGCTTCGGTGCCGATATCGGCTTCGAGAAGTTCTGGAATCTCAAGTGCCGAATGTCGGGCCTGGAGCCTAATGCCGTAGTTATTGTGGCGACCATAAGGGCGCTCAAAATGCACGGAGGAGGCCCGAAGGTCAAACCCGGAATGCCTCTGGACGAAGTTTATACCAAGGAAAATCTCGAATTAGTGGAAAAGGGTTGCGAGAATCTCATAGCTCATATCGAAACGGTGAAGAAAAGCGGCGTAAAACCGGTTGTCTGTATCAACAGTTTCTATCTGGATACGCCCGATGAGATTGAGCTTGTTCGGAAAATCGCCGAGCAGAACGGCGCATTAGCTGCGGTATCCACACACTGGCTAAAAGGGGGCGAAGGAGCCTTGGAACTGGCTAAAGCGGTTGTCCATGCCTGCGAACAAAAGAACGATTTTAAGTTTCTATACGACCTTAAGACGCCCTTGCGCCGGCGAATTGAACTGATTGCCAAAGAAGTGTACGGTGCCGACGGCGTAACTTATACCGATACAGCACTGGAAAAGGCCAAGGCGCATGAGGCCGACCCTGTGTCGGAGACCTTGGGTACCTGCATGGTCAAGACACATCTTAGTCTGTCGCACGACCCGGATATTAAAGGCAGACCAAAAGACTGGGAATTACCAATCAGCGACATCCTCGTGTACAAGGGAGCCGGCTTTGTCGTGCCGCTGGCCGGCGGCATTAAACTGCTGCCCGGCACCGGTTCGGACCCGGCCTATCGCAGGATTGACGTTGATGTGAACACAGGCAAAGTGCAGGGACTGTTCTGATTAGGTCAGAACCCCGCGTAAAACGCGGGGCTATATAGAGATGTGGCGATATACGTTACCGAGATGCAGAAAGGGAAAAGAATGGCGACAAAAGAGTATCCGGTAGTTTGGCTGCAGGGGGCGGGCTGTACGGGCTGTTCGATATCTGTTCTGAACGCGGTCAGTCCGAGGATTCAGAATCTGCTGCTGGATGAGGTCGTTCCGGGGCACCACCTTAATATGCTGTTCAACGCTACGATAATGGCCGGCGAGGGGGAAGCGGTCATTGAGGTCTTGAAGGACACCGAAACAGAGAGAAAAGGCGGCTATATATTAGTCGTCGAAGGTGCGATACCAACAGCGGCGGACGGACTCTACGGCAGCATTGGCGAACGAGGCGGCAGGCACCTTACTATCGAACAGAGCGTTGCGGAACTTGGGGCAAATGCGCTGGTGGCAATCGCTATCGGCACGTGCGCCGCTTACGGAGGGATACCGGCGGGAAAACCAAATCCCACGCAATGCAAAGGTGTAAAGGAATTATTCGACGAAAAGGGCATCGACACATTGGTGGTGAATCTGCCCGGCTGTCCGGTGCACCCGGATTGGTTCACCGGAACTGTATCTGTTATTATGTTCAGCGGCCTGGATGCGGTCAAGCTGGACAATGTCGGCCGGCCTGAACTTTTCTACGGGCGGTTGATTCACGAAAATTGTCCCCGGCGGGCGGATTTCGATAAGGGCAGGTTCGCCGAGAAGCTGGGCGACCAAGGGTGCCTTTATAAGTTGGGATGCAAAGGGCATTACACAAATGCGGACTGTCCCATAAGACAGTGGAACAACGGCGTGAGCTGGTGCATCAAGGCGGGGTCGCCTTGTTTGGGGTGTGTTGAGCCGGAATTTCCGGACGGAATGTCGCCGATTTACGAGATAGTTACGTTTGAGGACCTCAAATGAGCAAGACGATAAAAATCGACCCGTTGACAAGGATCGAAGGGCACATGGCTATCGAGGCGCTTGTTGACGACGGCGTAGTGAAGGAGGCCCGAAGCGCCGGGACGCTGTTTCGGGGTTTTGAGATAATCCTTCAGGGCAGGGACCCTCGCGACGCCAACCGACTCACGCAGCGAATATGCGGGGTATGCCCGACTTCCCACGCTACCGCGTCGGCTTTGTGCATTGACGATGCGTTCGGCCTGACGAATAAGATTCCGGACAATGCCAAGCTGATTAGAGCGCTCATCTTAGGTGCAAATTTTCTGCAGTCGCACATCCTGCATTTTTATCACCTCGCGGCGCCGGACTATGTGGACGCCGCCGGTGCGGTTGGTGCGGTATCGCCGTTTGTACCGCGGTATGAAGGGGATTATCGCATATCGGGCCAGGCTAATGCCGAGCTGGTGAACCATTATGTTGAGGCGCTTGATATCCGCCGAAAGTGTCAGGAGATGCTGTCGGTCTTCGGCGGTAAGATGCCGCATAATGTGAGCACCGTTCCCGGGGGCGTTACCGAAAAGCCCACCGAAGATAAAATTACCAATTTTCTATGGAGGCTGAACGAAATACGGGATTTTGTTGATAATGTCTATATTCCAGACGTGATTTACGTGGCCAACAGCTATGATGACTATCTCGGTATCGGCAAAGGCTGTGGAAAGGTCCTTACTTACGGGGGATTTGACCTGCCGACCGGCAGGTTCTTCAAGGCGGGGGTTGTTTCGGAGGATTTAAAACTCGAACCGTTTGTCAGTGAAAATATAACAGAGGACCTGAAGTATTCCTGGTATGCGGACTCCGGCTCCGGCAGGAATCCTGCCGAGGGACAGACCGAACCGAAGCTCGACAAAAAGCAGGCCTATTCATTCCTGAAGTCTCCCCGCTATAACGGCAAGGTGGTTGAGCTTGGACCATTGGCGCGGATGATAAGTAATTATGTGCAGAACGATGCGGGTACCAAGAAACTTGTTGATTCGCTGCTCGGTCAATTGGGAGTCGGGACCGATGCATTGTTTTCGGTTCTCGGCAGGCACGCGGCAAGGGCTCTGGAGGCAAAAATAATAGCAGATGCGATGGCCGACTGGCTGCAGATACTCAAGCCTGCCGAGCCGGTTATTGTCGCCAATGAGGTACCCGCCGAGGGCACAGGTGCGGGGTTAACAGAGGCTCCGCGTGGTTCGTTAGGACACTGGATGACTATAAAGGACAGGAAAATCGAGCGGTATCAGGTCATAACGCCAACCGCCTGGAACGCATCGCCGAAAGATGATAAAGACCAGCCGGGCGCGGTTGAACAGGCACTGATGGGTACGAAAGTCAAAGACAGGGATAATCCTTTTGAATTAGTACGAATCGTCCGGGCGTTTGACCCTTGTCTGGCCTGCTCGGTTCATCTGCTTGATGCAAATAAAAATGCTTCAGGAGTCTTCAAGGTTGTATGATATGCCATCAGAGACAGATGCCGCTTCGGCGGTTGGTGCACAGAACGGCTCTGCCCGAAAGGTGCGGGTGTTAGTGGTCGGAGTCGGCAATATCCTGTTAAAGGATGAAGGTGTCGGTGTGCATGTAGCAAAGAAGCTTTTGGAGACGGCTTTGCCGGGCGATGTCGAGGTTATCGACTGTGGAACCTGCGGACTGGATATACTTTTGCTGTATAAGGAAGTGGAGAAGTTGATAGTGGTTGACGCGACCAGGGCCGGGCATAAAGCGGGAACTATCTATAAGGCGGTCCTTTCAGCCGGTGAAATCCAAAGGCCGGCGCAGTTACTCGGCGGGGGGGCCGATTCGAGAATAAGCCTGCATCAAGTCGGTCTGACCGAAGCACTGGCCGCTGCGAATACGTTGAATCAGACCCCAAAAGAGATTGTAATAATCGGTGTCGAACCGGGCGAGTGTAACTGGGGCCTGGAATTGACCGGGCCTGTGGCGCGAAGTGTTCCTGAAGTCGTAAACAAAGTATTAGAGGAAATTTGAAATGTTATACACAGAGAATAAACCGATTGAAGAGATACTGGACTGTCTCGGCGAAGAGAAAAATATCTTCCTGTTGGCCTGTAACGGTTGCGCGGACATCTGCGAAACCGGCGGCCAACAGGCACTTACAACAATGAAGCGGGAGCTGGAAAAAGCGGGCAAGAATGTCAGCGGGACTGCGTTGGTGGATTTTCTGTGCGATAAGATGCTCGTCGCGACCAGATTAGCCAGAGAGGCCAAAAACCTGCAAAAGGCGGACTCGGTTCTTGCGTTGACGTGTGGAATCGGTGTTCAGGCGGTGGCGAAGGTGGTTGAGAAGGTAGTGCATCCCGCGGCCAATACGGTATCATTGGGAGGCCTTCACGGGCTCTGGCCGGCCGAGGAACTTTGCCGGGCTTGTGGCGAGTGTGTGCTGGATTATACGGGAGGTATCTGCCCCATCGCGTTTTGCGCCAAGAATTTGCTGAACGGGCCTTGCGGCGGCTCGCAGGACGGCAAGTGCGAGGTCGATAAAGACACCGACTGCGCGTGGCAGTTGATTTACGACAGACTCAAGAGCTTAGGCAAACTGGATAACCTTGCAAGGATAGCAGAAGCGAAAGACTGGCAGCAAAGCACAAGTTTGGAACAACGAAAAACCAAATTCACAAAGGCGATGTTATGAAATCAGGAAGCAGACTTGAAAAGGTTCTCACAGCAGGCAAATTCGCGGTAACTTGTGAATTGGGACCGCCCAAAAACAGTAACCCGCAAATAATCAAAAAAAAGGCCGGGTATTGCGCCGGAAAGGTCGATGGTGTCAATATTACCGACAATCAAACCGCAATCGTCAGGATGTCGAGTATAGCTTCGGGAGTCATAGCAATGTCGTGCGGTCTTGAGCCGATTATGCAGATGGTATGCCGGGACAGGAACAGGATTGCGATGCAAAGCGACATTTTAGGAGCGGCGGGACTCGGCATCAGGAACATCCTGTGTCTTTCAGGCGACCATCAGAAGTTGGGTAACCATCCCGAAGCCAAGAACGTATTCGATATAGATTCAATTCAATTGATTGCAATGGTCAGGAAAATGAGGGATGACAAACAGTTTCTTTCGGGCGACCCGATAAAAGAACATGAGCCGAGGCTGTTCATAGGCGCCGTTGCAAATCCGTTTGCCGGCCCGCTCGAACTCAGGGTGATGCGTCTTGCCAAGAAGATCCAAGCAGGCGCCGATTTTATCCAGACGCAGTGCGTGTTCGACATAGACAGATTCGGCGAATGGACGGAGCTGGTTACCGAGGCGGGTCTTCACAGCAAGGTGTACATACTGGTGGGACTTACACCGGTGCGCTCGCACAAGGCGCTTTTGTATATGAAAAGCAACGTGGCGGGGATGAGCATACCGAATGAGCTTGTAAGCAGGATGGAATCGGCAAATGATGCCGGGGAAGAAGGCGTCAAAATCTGTCTTGAGATGATAGAGAAAGTACGGAAAATGGAGGGGATAGCGGGCATTCATCTTATGCCGATAGGCTGGGAGAGCATTACGCCGGTTATCTTGGAACGTGCGGGTTTGCTTCCGCGGCCCGAAGTATAGGGTATTAAATTGCCCTACCTTTCCAAAGGAACTGTTCAGAACCCCGCGTAAAACGCGGGGCTAAATAGAAATATGATGCCTTGTCTCATATAACAAAACATAAATCAATAGAAAACCGGGGATATCAGATGAATCTTAAGCATGTTGCCACGACTTGTCCTTATTGCGGCGCAGGCTGTGGTTTTTATCTTAAAGTAAAAGAGGGTGAACTCGCCGGCGTTATCCCCAGCAAAAACCATCCCGTCTCGCAGGGCAGGCTCTGTATCAAGGGCATAACTTCCTGGCAAAGCGTCATCGGCGCCGACAGGATTAAAAAACCGCTTGTCAAAAAAAACGGCGAGTTTAAAGAAACATCCTGGGACAAAGCCCTCGATTTGGTCGCGGAGAAGTTGACGGCTGTCAGGGAAAAACACGGTCCCGATAGTCTCGGTGTCTGGGGTTCTGCCAGGTGCACAAATGAACTGAATTATCTCGCCCAGAAACTCGCCCGTGCGGTGCTCGGCACGAATAACGTTGACCACTGCGCCAGGACGTGCCACTCGCCCACCGTGGCGGGGCTTGTGCGTTCATTCGGTTCCGGTGCTATGACCAATTCCATCGATGAGCTGAAGGACTCGGCCTGTATATTTGCGGTAGGCTCCAACGCGCCGGAGGCCCATCCCCTGATCGGCTGGCGGATTATCACGGCAAAGGACAAAGGAGCAAGGATCATCGTATGCGATCCGAGAAAGACAGATATGGCCCAATACGCCGATTTCCATATCCAGCACTACCCGGGCACCGATATTGCACTTCTTAATTGTCTGATGAACGTGATTATATCAGAAGGTCTTGAAGACAAAGAATATGTCCGGACAAGGACCGAGGGTTTCGAGGAACTAAAAAAGGCTGTGGCCAAATACACCCCCGAATATACCGAACCTGTTGTCGGTGTCAGCAGCAGGATGCTGGCAAAAGCCGCAAGGCTCTACGCCACGACCAAGCCCGCTTCGATTATCTATACCCTGGGCATAACCGAGCACACGGTGGGAACGGAAAATGTGATGAGCGTTGCCAATCTGGCGATGCTTACCGGCAATGTGGGTATCGAATCAGGGGGCGTAAATCCTCTTCGGGGCCAAAATAACGTACAGGGCGCCTGCGATATGGCGGCCCTGCCTAATGTTTATCCCGGATACCAAAAGGTCGATGACCCACAGATTCAGCAGAAGTTTGAAAAGGCCTGGGACGTAAAATTAAGCCCCAAACCCGGACTCACGCTGACCGACCAGCTCATCCAGGCCAGAGAAGGTAACATAAAAGGTCTTTATATAATCGGCGAGGACCCACTCACCAGCGACCCCAACATTACCGAGGTGCGCAAAGCATTGGAAAGTCTAGAGTTTCTGGTGGTGCATGAAATTTATATGACACCGACGGCAAAAATGGCTGATGTAGTTTTGCCGGGTGCAAGCTTTGCAGAGAAAACAGGAACGTTTACCAATTCCGAGCGCCGGGTGCAGCTTATAAACAAGGCGATTGAACCAATATGCAGCAGCAGAGGCGATTGGGAAATAGTCTGTGATGTCGCGACAAGAATGGGCTATCCCTTCGAGTACGCCGACACAGCCGGGGTAATGGACGAGATTGCCTCGCTTACACCGATATACGGCGGGATAAGCCACGACAGAATTCGCAAGGTCGGCCTGCAGTGGCCCTGCCTCGACAAAAGCCACCCGGGCACGAAGTATCTGCACAAAGACAAATTCAGCAGGGGCCTTGGCAAATTTCATGCTATCGAGCACAGGCCGCCCGCCGAGGTGCCCGACGAGCAGTATCCGTTCATACTGAGCACCGGCAGGATTCGGTTTCATTATAACGTCGGCACAATGAGCCGCAGGACACACCTGCTTGACCGGGAACACCCGTTTATGTTCGTAGAGGTCAACACCGCGGACGGCGAAAGGCTCAGCATCAGGGACATGGATGATTGTACGGTGTCCACCAGAAGAGGACAATTAACCGTCAAGGCGAGGGTCTCTGACAGGGTCAAACAGGGCGTACTGTGGATGCCGTTTCATTTTGTCGAAGCCCCCGCGAACTTGCTGACAAATGACGCGTTTTGTCCCATAGCTAGAACCGGTGAGTACAAAGCCTGTGCGGCAAGGTTGGAAAAGGCAAAATAAAAATGCGAAGGAAATAATATGCCGGTGATTTCAAAGATTCAGATAAAAAACGCTTCGATTACAAAAACGAATCTTTTCAAGCTCCTTGATTTAATCAGTCAAGAAAAATTCCTTATAGCTCCGGCAGAGGGGCCGGACCTTGAAGACATTAATTTTTTGCCGGTTACGGGTGCCGAACAGATTTGTTTCGATTACGAAAACACGTTGGTACCGCCTAAGGAATACTTCTTCGGCCAATCCGAATGTATGTTCAGCTTCTCGCCGCGTTCCAATGAGAGCATCACTGTTACCGACCAGAGCGAGGAACTGGTTTTTTTCGGAGTCCGGCCGTGTGATGTTAAGGCCATCGAGCTGTTGGATAAATTCTACGAGAGGTCTTTTGTGGACGACTATTACCTCTCAAAGAGGGCCTGTTCCGTAATCATTTCAGTCGCCTGTTCACAGCTCAACGAAGAGTGTTTCTGCACATCCGTCGGCTCAGGTCCTGTACTGACCGAGGGCTTTGATATTCAGCTTATCGACGCGGGCAACGATTTTGCCGTTCAGGTTGGTTCGGAAAAAGGCCTGCAGTTGTACGAACAATATCAGGATTTTTTCGGTGCGCCTATTGATGTGGACGCTGAAAAAGAATTCGAAAAAGCGAAAGCATCCGAGCCCGGTTTCGACCTTCAGCGAGTCTATGACAGGCTGAAGTCGAACAAGGTCGATGACCGGTTGTGGGCTGATATCGCCCGAAGGTGTCAAAGCTGCGGCCTGTGCCTGCTGCTTTGTCCGACCTGCTCATGTTATACCGTGATTGACCGGGTAACACCCAACGGTCGGAACCTGCGTATGAGAGAATGGGATTGTTGCTACTTCGAGGGTTTTACAAGGATGGCCGGCGGGCAAAATCCCGTCAAGCCGAAAGAGGAAATGATTAAACGCAAATACTACCACAAACTGGTTCAGCAGATAGACGAGTTCGGCATGAGCGGCTGTACCGGTTGCGGGCGATGCAATACCGTATGTGTCGGAAACGTCAACTGGCTCGAGAACATTCGCAAAATCGAAGGGAGCGGTCGGGATGTTTAACAGCAGAACGTATATTCCAAGAGCAACGATAATACAGGATATCGAGGACCTGACATACGACACGAGGCTTTTCAGGTTGAAATTCAAAGGCCTCGGCGACTGCGACAACAGCAGCGAGAGCGATTATGAACCGGGCCAGTTTGTTCAGGTATCGGTTCTTGGTATGGGGGAGGCGCCGATTTCGATTTGCTCAAGCCCAAAGGACAAAGGTTTTTTTGAATTGTGTGTTCGCAATACGGGAGGAGTTACAGGGGCGATGCAAAAACTTGAAAAAGGAGATGAAATCGGGGTCAGGGGACCTTACGGTAACAACTTTGCGATTGAAAAAGCGACAGGCCGGGACTGCGCATTCATAGCGGGAGGTATCGGGCTGGCACCTCTGCGTTCGGTAATAAAGTACGTGACGGCAAAAAGGGCGGATTACGGCAAGTTAGCGATTCTCTACGGTGCAAGAACAAAAGAAGATATTGTTTTTGCGGACGAACTGAGCCAATGGGCGCAGATTGAGAGTGTCGAGGTGCACCTGACAATAGACGAGCCGCAGGAAGCCTGGACCGGCAGGACCGGCGTCGTTACCACTTTGATTGGTGAAATCAGCGATATGTCCGAAGGTAAGTGCTTTGTGTGCGGGCCGCCGATTATGATTCACTTCACTATTAAGGAGCTTCTCGACGCCGGATGGACCGAGGAGAATATCATTATGACGCTGGAGCGACACATGAAATGCGGCGTGGGTAAATGCGGTCACTGTTATATCGGAGACAAATATGTCTGCACAGACGGACCGGTATTTACGTATTCTCAAATAAACGCTTTGGAAGTTGAAGTCTGATTTTAGACGGAATACCGACGCGGTCCCGTCCGGAGAGCTTTTTTATGTGATAAGTTTCTTTTCGAGGTATAAAATATGAATATAGCAGGGGATGCAACAGAATTAATCGGCAGGACACCCTTGGTCTGGCTGAATAAAATAGGTCGAAATTGTAGAGCTAAAATCGCAGGTAAGCTGGAATTTTTCAACCCCGCCGGCAGCATCAAAGACCGTATAGGTGTCAGTATGATATTAACTGCCGAACGTGAGGGTAAAATCAAGCCACCGATGACTATCATCGAACCGACCAGCGGCAATACCGGCATTGCCCTTGCGTGGGTTGCGGCGGCAAGGGGTTACAAGCTGATATTAGCCATGCCCGAATCGATGTCCATCGAACGGCGGAAACTGCTTCAACTGCTCGGCGCTCAACTTGTTCTCACCCCCGCCAAGGAGGGCATGCCCGGCGCAATAAAAAAGGCGCGCCAAATTCTAAATGAAACCGATGATGCCTTCATGCCGAGCCAGTTTGAGAATCCCGCCAATCCCCAAATACACAGAGAGACCACCGCCGAGGAGATTTGGCGGGATACCGACGGTACGGTGGACATTTTTGTTGCCGGCGTCGGTACCGGCGGGACTATTACCGGTGTGGGCGATGTGCTCAAATCCCGCAAACCATCTGTCCAAATAATAGCGGTCGAGCCTTCAAGCTCGCCGGTCCTTTCCGGCGGAAAACCTGCGCCCCACAAAATTCAGGGCATAGGAGCCGGTTTCGTTCCGGACGTCTTAAATATGAAAGTTGTTGACGAGGTCGTTCAGGTAGATGATAACGAATCCTTGACTATGGCCGGACGCCTTGCAAAAGAAGAGGGCATACTCGCCGGGATTTCCTCCGGGGCATCGGTGGCGGCGGCGGTTAAGGTGGCTATGCGCAAATCAAACGCCGACAAACTTGTTGTTGTGATATTACCCGACACGGGTGAAAGATATTTGAGCACAGCCCTTTTTGCCTGAGTGGGCATGAATTTGCCAGGAGCAGCAGGTCTCGGATTTTTTTGGAAGCATGACCGGCAAATATAACATAAAACTAATGCCGCCGAGTTTTTCACCGTGGCAGCCCAAGAAAGACCTTTCCAGGCAGGTCGCGGTGTTAATGAGCGGCGGGGTTGACAGCAGCGTCGCCGCACACCTGCTCACAAAAGCCGGCTGGGAAGTGCTCGGCATTACAATGAAAATACCCGTATCCTGCGACACAGGTGCCCGCCCCCCCGGTCCAGGAGAGGCGGTGAGGGTTTGCCGCCGGATGAACATACCACATTACTACATAAATATTACGGGGGCCTTTGAAAAACTCATTATCGAACCCTTTCGCAGGTCATATTTGAGCGGACAAACGCCTAATCCCTGTGTTGACTGTAATACACTTTTGAAATTCTCGCTGGTTTGGGGTTTCGTGGCCGAGAGGCTCGGGGTAAAATACCTTGCCACGGGACACTACGGGCGGGTTATCACGGCCGGCAATCATGCCCGGCTGGGTATGGCAAACGATAAGGCCAAGGACCAGAGCTATTTTATTTACGGCATATCCGCGGAAAAGCTCACAAACCTTATCCTTCCGGTGGGCGAATTAACAAAGGCAAAGGTCCGCTCAATTGCCGCCGAACTCAATCTCAGTGCCGCCTCGAGGGCTGAGAGCATGGAGTTATGTTTTGCTGCCGAAGGCGACTACCGGCAGGTGCTGGGCGATGCCGGCACCGGAAAGCCCGGTGATATAACGGACATGAAGGGCAATAAAATCGGTATTCACAACGGTATTGCCAACTATACTTTAGGCCAAAGACGTGGTGTTGGTTTTGCCGGAGGAGTGCCGCTTTACGTAGGAAAAATCGACGCCAGCGCCAACACTATCGCCTTGGGCACAAGAGAGGAAATAAGCTCATCTGTTATCCGGGCAAATAAAATCAATGTTCTTATTCCAGAAGAATTTGCTCCGGGACGAAGGTGTTTCGGCAAGATTCGCTCGTATGGCCGGCCACAGCCGTGCAAAATCACCGAGGCTGATAATGATAGTATGACGGTTGAGTTTGACAAAGCCCAATTTGCGCCCTGCCCCGGCCAGAGCCTTGTCCTGTATAACAGCGACGATTACATAATCGCCGGTGGTAAAATCGCAGCGATAAATGTATAACGTTTCGTCTAATTGCCCTGACGCATTTTGTTACGGAGTCTCTTTTCGGCATCGGCGTTCCAATAACCGCAATCAAGCTCTATAAATACAGACGTATAAGGCAGCGTTATATTCGTCTTAAATACAATTACTTTGAACATCTCGGCGGCATCATCCATCGTGGTTATTAACCTGTCATTTGGCATTGTCCTGACCGTACGGTTTTGTAACAGAAGCCCCAACTGGTTGCGATAGGCCCTTATTCCGGGCGCATCCACCTCTGAAACGTTATCTAATTCATCGTTGATATATACAACAGGTTTGACGTGCGGGGCATCATCCACCGCGTCAAGGACCGCCCGGACCGTTTCGAGCTGCCCCCGGCCGGTAACTACAGTTTCAATGCCCGGCTTATTCTGGGCCGGATACGCGGAATCTGCAACCACAATCCAATTGCGTTGCCCCATCTTGGGAAGGATACGCCAGAGCCTGCCCCGGCCCGTGGTGCGGCAACCCGCGGACAAGCCAATCATCAATAACAAAACCGATAAAATAATAGACCAACCGCCGGGAACGAAGGTTTTCCTTTTTCTTGTCATGATATTACCCCTTTCTTGCTTCTATTGGATAATTATACTATGATTCAGCCTGTTAAGCGAGAAAGATGTTGTAAACAAAAAGCTTCTAACTAAAAAAAGATGCCGATGAATTGAAAGGTTTCAATTGTGGCGGATAAAAACAAAAGGGCTGTTGACGTCCTCGATAAAGACAGCCTTATTGTCGTCTCCGGGGCCGGGGGATTTATCGCCGGGGCACTGACTAAATATTTCAGGGAACAGGGCTTCAACCGCATCCGTGCAATCGACAAAAAGCCTCTGGACCAGTGGTATCAGCGGGTCAGCGGTGTCGAATCTTTGCAAATGGACTTGAGCGAAAAAGACACCTGCACAAAGGCTTGCGAGGGAGCGACGGAGGTATATAACTTAGCTGCGGATATGGGCGGCATGGGCTTTATTGAAAGGTTCAGAATCGAGTGTCTGCGAAGTATTTTGATAAATACACACATGGTTGAAGCGGCATATCAGGCAGGGGCGGGCCGTTACTTTTTCAGCTCGTCGGCCTGTGTATACAATACCACCCTGCAGGCCGACCCGAATGTCCGAGCATTGAAAGAATTGGACGCGTATCCGGCTATGGCCGAGAGGGGCTACGGCTGGGAAAAACTGATGTCCGAGATGTTCTGTCGGGAATACTGGGCCGAACGCGAAATGAAAACCTTTATCGCGCGTTTCCACAATGTGTATGGGCCGTATGGAACATGGGATGGTGGCAGAGAAAAGGCTCCCGCCGCCATGTGCCGCAAGGTCATAGAAGCCGAGGATACCGGCAATTATGAAATCACCATCTGGGGCGACGGCCGCCAGACGCGAAGCTTTATGTATATCGATGACTGCCTGGACGGTATCGATATGATTATGCACTGCGATAAACTGATAGCAACCCCAATCAATCTTGGGTCGAATTATCTTGTTTCCATCAATGATCTGGTGTCAATTGTTGAAAAGATTGCCGGGATTAAATTAAAACGTAATTATGACCCCGATGCCCCCAAGGGGGTGGCAGGCAGAAACAGCGATAACACTTTCATCAAGCAGGTGCTTGACTGGCAGCCGGCGACTCCGCTTGAGGAAGGAATGGAAAAAACATATTACTGGATTCAAAAACAGTATACCGACCGTAAAGCGGGTAAACGTACCGTAAGTTAAAAATAATTTGAACCTCACAGAGAAACATGTGAAATGAACGAGAGGAAAAAACCCGCCATTACGGACATCATCGGGCGTATTCAGTATCGTTTAGCGCTGGCGGGAGGCTGGATTGACCAGCCTTTTATGTCAAAACAAAATCCCTCCCCCCCCGGCTCAATGGTCGTTGTGGCGGTCGAGCCGCAGTTTCGCTGGATGGACCGGGCCGGCATTTGCCAGAGCACACGCTCAATAGCATTGAATTTGTGGGGAGGCGATTTGCCCGATGAAGACCCGGAAAAACTCGTTCGCCTCTTGTACGAGGTTGAAAACAAGGACAAAAAAGACCCTTCCGGTTCACAGGATATGATCGGAATTATCTATCCGGGTATCAATCGTCTCGACTATGATTATGCGTATGAGGGCGGTTATTTTCCCCGGCATATCGAATCAAATAACGACCCGCAAATCGCCGCCTGGCTCGAGAGTATTCTGTATATTCTCCCGGTGAACACCAGGCCGGACGGATATAAACCCTTAGAAAGGCGGAATCTGTTTCCAGATTGGGTCGGGCGACTGGCCCAATCCGGCAGGGATTGTTTCGACGCTATTACCAAAAAGGACATCCGTGCCCTCGGAAAATCGCTCAACGAATGCATGAAGTGCTGGCATATGCTGTTGCCGGACACCTTGGAGCATCCAACGTTAAAGGTGGACCTGCTTTCCCTGTTGGAATACTATCAGGCCAACTATCCCGGCGCAATGTATTCCGGCTGTGGAGGCGGATACCTTTATGTGATATCGGATGAAAAGGTCCCCGGAGCATTTAAGATAAAGGTTAAGATCGCCACCAAATGACAAATACAATTATCACATCAGGCACCTTTGATAACCTTTGCTCGAACCAGGTTCGTTTCTTACATGAGATTGCAAAACTTGGACAGGTCCATCTTTTGCTTCTCAGCGACGAGTTTGTCGAGGCTGTGGGGAGCGGGAAACCGAAATTTCCTCTGCCGGAAAGACATTATTATCTCCGGGCCTTTCGGTATGTAAGCAGGGTCCATATTATAACGGACCCGGCCCAATTGCAGAATATACCGGGGATAATCGGTGAAAAAGCGGATTTGTGGTGTATCCTGCCATCTGAAGAAAGCCCCAAATGCAGGCAGTATGCTGAATCCGGAGGTATCGGGTACAAAATAGTGCCTGATGAGCAGCTTGGCGGCTTTCCTGAAAACGACATAAGCCACGAGCCAACTTCCGGCAAAAGAGTAATTGTAACCGGTTGCTTCGATTGGCTTCATTCGGGCCATATTCGATTCCTTGAAAAAGCCTCGGAGTATGGCGATCTTTATGTAGCTGTAGGTAACGATGAGAATATCAAGAAACTCAAAGGACCGGGGCACCCGATGTTTTCACAGGACGAACGAAGATACATGGTCGCTGCCGTTCGCTTCGTAAAAGAAACGCTGATTTCATCGGGTCACGGCTGGCTGGACGCCGAACCCGAAATTCGCCGGATAAAACCGGACATTTACATCGTAAATGAAGACGGGGACAAAGAAGTTAAACGCAAATACTGTGAAACTTTCGGTATCGAGTATGTTGTATTAAAACGCCTGCCCAAAAACGGGCTGCCGACAAGAATAAGTACCAATCTCCGCGGTTTTTGACCGTCAAAATTTTCTGTAAGGACACACAATAAAAAATTGATACAAAATGAATTTGATTTAATATTATCAAAATTACTTTTAACATAGGACGCCCAATGGAATTTATTAACCCGCCGAATTCAGCCCTTCCGAGTAAGCCGAAACTCCTGCCGCACGGAGACATCTATCCCTTTATCCTTTTGGCAAGTTGCTTTATGTGGTGGGGCATCGCAAATAATATGACAGACCCTCTTGTCAAAGCCTTTACGGTCATTTTCAGCGATTTGTCCACCTTTCAGTCGTCCATGATTCAATTCGCCTTTTACGGGGCTTACTTTTCGCTGGCAATCCCCGGTGCCGTTATTGCAAGAAAATTCAGTTACAAGAGCGGGATACTCATTGGTTTAGGGCTGTATTGCGCCGGATGCTTTTTGCTTTTTCCAGCCGGTCTGATTCAGCAATTTCTTCCGTTTCTTATCGCTTTCTATGTATTAGCTTCCGGCTTATCCATACTGGAAACAAATGCCAATCCTTATATTCTTTCCCTTGGACCGGAAAAAACCTCGACACAACGTCTGAATCTTGCACAATCTTTCAACCCGGTCGGCTCGGTTATCGGTACTCTGCTGTGCCAGATGCTGATTCTTGCACGGCTCGAAAAACTCAAAGGTGGCATTACAGGCAATGAAACGGGCCAACAGTTGAGCCAAATTCAAAGCCGGCAGCTTTTCATTGTTATCACTCCGTATTTAATTATCGGAGCTGTTTTAGTAATAGTGTGGCTCCTGATAGCCTTCAAAAAGATGCCTTACGTCAGGGAGCCGGACAGAAATGTGCATTTTATAGCAACCTTCCAAAGGCTTTTCAGGAATCCAAACTACCTGTTTTCCGTGATCGCCCAATTCTTTTATGTAGGCGCACAGTTGTGTGTGTGGACTTTTACTGTTTATTACATTCCATCTCAACTGGGAATCAAGGACAGCGATGCCCTGAAATATCATACAGCGGCCTTGGTTTTGTTTGGGCTTTCCCGCTTTATATGTACGGCTTTGATGTCTATGATTAAGCCCCATAATTTGCTGGCGGCTCTGAGCACACTCGGTGGAATCCTGACATGCGTCGTTATCTTTGTCGGAGGCAACATCGGTGTCTACTCATTAGTTGCAATTTCCGGATGTATGTCACTTATGTTCCCTACCATTTTTGGTTTGGGAAGCAGGGGATTGGGTAGAGACAGAAAAATAGGAGGTTCCGGGCTGATTATGGCAATTCTTGGTGCTGCAGTACTCGTTCCGGTGCAGGCGTTCATTATTCAGACGGTCAATGAAAATCCTCCGAATTTAGAACCTACCCGATTGAGTATCAGTTCTTCATACATAGTTCCGCTTTTTTGCTTTATTGTGATTGCCGCCTACGGTATATATGCAGGAAAAGTTAAAATAACAGAAAGCCTGGAAGCTGAAGCACATTAAAATAGCTGGAAAAAAAATGCTGAAAAACATTCCAGACATCCTCAGCCCTCAACTGTTGAAGGTTCTTATGGAGATGGGCCACGGGGACCAGATTGTCATCGCAGATTGTAATTTCCCGGCCGCTTCGATTGCCCTGAAAACGGTTTCCGCACAACTGATACGATTAGACGGCCATGGTGTACCGGCGGTTCTGGAGGCGATTTTGAAGGTATTTCCACTGGACCAGTATGTCCAAAAGCCTGTGAGCCTGATGGAGGTCGTTGATGGCGACGAAGTTGAAACACCTATTTGGGGGCGGTATCGCGAAATCATAAAAGCAAGCGGTGAACCATGGGGCGATTTTGAGTTGCTGCAGCGGTTCGAGTTTTACGAAAGAGCTAAAAACGCATATGCGGTCATCGCAACGAGTGAGTCGGCACGATACGCCAATGTGATTCTGAAAAAAGGGTGCATTATTGTAACATCTTAATATTTATTCTTCCTTCGGAATACTGCGCCCATGAGAGCATAGATGGAAGTACCCGACATAGTCGGGCGGGGTTTAAGCCCGTTCCAGAAAATGCCGCGTCCGTAAAGGCGTAGAAATTTACCAACACAGTTACAGGAGATAAACCATGAATTTGAAAAACTATTTCTATTTGTGCTTGATTATCGTTTTACTCTCCGGCTCTTTTGCATCGGCAGAGGAAAAAGAAAGGCATTACGAACCATCCTGGGAATCGTTGCGTCATTACAAGATTCCTGAATGGTTCCGTGATGTAAAGTACGGAATATTTATACACTGGGGAGTGTATGCAGTGCCAGCCTATCACGATGAATGGTATCCAAAATGGATGTACGCCAAAGATGGTGATGAAGAAGGAGAAGTTTATAAGCACCACAGAAAAAAATACGGCGACCAGAAGGAGTTTGGGTACAAGGACTTTATCCCGATGTTCAAGGCCCAAAAATGGGAGCCCGCGGCCTGGGCCGAATTGTTCAAAAAGGCGGGTGCACGCTATGTCGTGCCTGTGGCCGAACATCATGACGGCTTCGCAATGTATGAGTCCAGCCATACGCGGTGGGATTCCGTGGAAATGGGGCCCCATCGCGATGTTATCGCCGAACTTGGCAAGGCCGTCCGCGCCGAGGGTATGTACTATGGAGTCTCAACGCATTATGCCCACAACTGGAACCACTTTTTCTACAGCGAGGAATTTGACAATTACGAGTTTCAGTATTCCGGCCTTTACGGCATACCGCACCAACCGGGCGAAAGACCCCCCGAATGGTTCATGCATCACTGGTACGGGCGCACCAGGGAATTGGTCGATAAGTATGAACCTGACATACTCTGGTTTGATTTCGGCTTTCTCCTGCCGGAATATGAGGAGTATCGCAAGGCAATAGCTGCCCATTACTATAACAAGGGAATCGAATGGGATAAGGAAGTTGTCCTTCAGTTCAAAGATGACGGCTATCCCCCCGGCTATGCAGTGCTGGACGTCGAACGCGGTAAGCTCGATGAAATGTACGAATTTTGCTGGCAGACCGATACCTCCGTCAGTAAAAAATCTTGGGGATACATCGAAAATGATGATTTCAAAACCGTCAACAGTCTCGTCGACGACCTCATCGACATTGTAAGCAAAAACGGATGCCTGCTGCTCAACATAGGCCCACAAGCCGATGGTACCATACCACAGGAGGCCAGGGAGATACTCCTCGGTATCGGCAAATGGCTTGAGCTGAATGGAGAAGCTATCTTCGAAACTCGTCCATGGCATACTTACGGCGAAGGACCGACCATGGTGATGGGGCGGGAATGGGATGATGAGTACAAGGAAGCAAAAGGCTATACCGCCGAAGATATCCGCTTCACAACAAAAAGTAATAACTTGTATATTTCATTATTAGTCTGGCCGGGCGAGAAGGTAACCGTCAAAAAACTCGGCATCAACTCTCCTTTGAAAAAGGATTCTATCAAGTCCATCAAGATGATCGGCGACCTCAAAGAGTTGTCATGGTCCCAGGATAACGACGGTCTGACAATACAATTGCCGAGAAAAACCCCATGCAAAAATGCCTCTGTTCTTAAAGTAGAATTGAAAGGTCCTGCTATGGAATAAAACCGTCAACTAATTTCCTGATTTATATCTTTTTGGCATCGTAAATTTTCGCTGTCTGCGCTTTGTGCTCAGACGAAACCACAGCAATGCAAATTATTTGTATGTTGAAGTGTCCTCGAGCAGCTTCCTGACGGTATCCAGGAACCTCGCGGCATATTCGCCGTTGGCAATTTTGTGATCCACCGACAGACTCAGGTTCATCATCTTGCGAACAGCGGTATCACCACGGACCGACATATACTCCTCAACAATCCTGCCCACACCAAAGCCGCTGCACTGGCCCGGTATCACTATCGGTATGAATACATCCACCCCAAGCCTGCCCGGATTGCTGATGGTAATACAGGCACCCCGGACATCATCAGGCCCAAGGCTTTCATCAAGGGCCTTTTCAGTCAGCCGCCTCATCTCTCGGTCGATTTGCGTAACGTCTTTTTTGTCGGCGTCCTTGACCACCGGAACAACGACTCCCTTCGGAGCTGCAACTGTAAATCCGATATTAATTACATCCGCCAGTTCGATGCTGTCACCTGCAATCTGTCCGGTCATAATAGGAAAATCGACCAGCGCAGTTGCCACAGCTTTTATGATAAAGGCATCAAAACCAATCTCGGTCTCGCCGGTTCCCAACCCGGCTTTCAGTTTTGCCGGCTCTGTAACATCAACTTTGCTGCTGAGATAAAAGCATGGTATTTCTCTTTTCGACCTGACCATTTGCTCGGCGATTCGCTTTTGACGTCCGGTCAGGGCAACTGCCGTGCCGGGCTTTGAAACAACAACATTTTCAGGCTCCGTGTCTTCGGCGGACACGACATGCTGTTCCTCAGGTTCCACATCGGTTATCAGGGCTTGTGGTTCAGACGTCCCGGCGGGGGAGTCGTTTTTTTTTAAGGAGTCAATAAAGCTTTGAGGCACATCCTCATCCTCTTCGCCGAGGACCAGAAGCACGTCCCCGACCTCCACCGTCTGTTCAAGCTCAACAAGAATGTACCTGACAAATCCAGAGGCCGGTGATTCCATCTCTAAGGTAGCTTTCTCCGTCTCTATCTCGAAGATTACGTCACCCTTTTTGACATGGTCGCCGACCCTGACCATACAGCCGACAACCGTTCCTTCCTCAATCGCTTCACCGAACTGCGGCAATCTCACTTCCGTCGCCATAATATCATCCTTATTTTTCTTGCCCTGCCATAAAACACCGCCAAACAATATAAGGTATGAAAGTTTACCATCTTTTTCGGATTTAATCCAGCCTAAGATTTGTAAATCTTCGGCTTTGGGCCTATCACTTTCTGAGATGTAATTCTGCGGGCTAAAATCCCGGCGGAACCGTACCTGTATAGTCAGCCCTGCTTGTCCTTAGCTTGTCGAAGGACGTTTTACGCGGGGGGTTATGGCCGACTAAAATATTACCGGGTCTTAATCGGTCAAATCCAGCAGGCCTGCGTCAATATATTGTCTGCGGCCGAGCCTTCTGCCGTGAACAGCCAGGATATTTTCCCCTTCTCTCAGACGCGACTTCGCCTCACCTTCCAGACGAAATAACGTATATGCGAACTGATGCTCAGGCCCTTCGGCTACAAGCTCGCCATTCAAATATATAAGCGTTTCCTGCTCAAAGTCGTGGTACACAATAAGATATGGATTCGATATATCTTTACCGGACAAAGCGAATGTCTTTCTAAGCCAGATGTCGTTGCCCGTCCACTTCGTTCTAACTATAGCGCCAACAACATCCGGGTCCCCGAAGCCTGCTGCGCCTTGCTGCCACGAGCTGTCTTCAAAATCGAGTTCTCTCCACCCTTCAGGTGGTTTATCAATTGTATAGCGCCATTGTTGGGATTCTTCCTGCGAGGTGGGAACAACCGGCTCAAATTTATATGAATCCGGCCCAACCCGACAAAGCTCCTCGGCAGCGGTGGCCAGCCGTTTGCTGTCCATCTTCACCACTGCCCGGTCGTATGTCATCAATCCGTTAACCTCATTTTCCACATCTGTTATCTGCGTATAAACAGCCGCTGACAGACCCAGTGAAATATACGGCTTCAGCTCCTCGAGCAATGCTTCGTAGGCCAAGGCAAGTGCACCGGCATCTTTGAAACCGCGGTAGCCCCAGCTTTTCTTCTCCTGCCAGGTATGCCCCTCAACAGGCAGTCCCAGCCCCCCGAATTCGCCAAGCACCAGCGCCCTGCCTTTTTCAGCAGGCGCCCCGGTAGGACCCGGATAACCATGTACGTCATGAATATCACCCACTCCTTTATCCACAAAGCCGCTGGCCCCGATGACCAGACGCGACCGGTCTTTTTTCTTCATCCACTCCACCAGCCGATCTGTATCGTATTGTCCCCATCCCTCGTTAAAAAGCACCCACACAACGATACTTGGATGATTACGGAGACCGACCATCATACGAACAAGCTCCAGCTCAAACTGCCTGGCCGATTCTTCGGTCCGCTCGGTCCCCCACTCACCCGTAACATCACCACTGACCATATCCTGCCAAACCAAAATCCCAAGCTTATCACACCAGTAATAGAACCGCTGCGGCTCAACCTTGATATGCTTGCGGATCGTATTGAAGCCGAGCTTCTTCGTGATCTCAATATCGTACCGCAGCGCCTCATCAGTCGGCGCCCGATACAACCCGTCCGGCCACCAGCCCTGGTCCAATGTGCCGTATTGAAAACCGATTTTGTCATTCAACGCCAGTCGAAGGACTCCCTTCCGGTCCCGTACCCTCGAAATCTTTCGCATCCCGAAATAACTACTCACCTCATCTATTACCTGACCGTCTTTCGTCAGCACGACTTCCAGTTCATACAAAAAAGGTGAATCCGGCGACCAAAGCTTCGCAGCCGGAATCTTTAATTTTACGGAGTTATATACCGTCCCTTCAGCCCGCGCAACTTCCTGTTTACCTTCCTTTGCGACTACCTCAATCCGACCTCCCCGGCCCTTTCCTCCGGTGCGGGCAAATATGTCCACCGTCTCACTGTCAATATCAGGTGTAACTACAAGCCTACGAATATATCTGTCCGGTACCGGCTCAAGCCATACCGTCTGCCATATACCCGTTACCGCAGTGTACCAGAATCCCCGCGGCTCAAGAGTTTGTTTGCCCCTCGGCTGATGACCTTCATCCGTTGGATCCCACACCGCAATTGTTATTTCCTGCAGGCCCTCAGAATTAAGCATGCCGGTAATATCAAATGTAAAAGGGTCATATCCGCCGTGATGCGTGCCGACATGCCCGCCGTTGACATAAACAACCGTCTCCCAGTCAACCGCCCCGAAGTGCAGCAGAAAACGACGCCCTTTCCATAAAGCCGGTAATTCAAACTTGCGTTTGTACCATAACCTCTCCGATTCGGTAACTTTCTTAGCCACTCCGGATAGCTCCGATTCGACCGGAAAAGGCACAAGGATTTTACCGTCAAATTGCTTGGGCATTTCTTCATCCTTGCCGGTGATGGCATACTCCCAAAGCCCGTTAAGATTCAGCCACTGGTCACGAACCATCATCGGACGGGGATATTCGGCCAAGACATTCTCCGGCGATACCTCCTTTGCCCACCGAGTCATCATAATTTCCCCGGCTTGTTCCGGAGTATGTTCGACCGGCCCACACGCACCTAAAATAGTTACAAAAAACAGAACCGTTTCCAACCGTACTTTTTTCATTTAGGTCATACCCTCGAAATTCACCTTTTTTTTGATATATGCTCTGGTTATAGCTACACAACCAAAATTATACCAAAGACCGTACTAACATCAACATAAAGCCTTACAGGCCGAAGCCGTTAAAGGTTAAACATCTTCCAATCTCTCTTCTTTACTTGTAAAAACAATAGTATTTAGATAATATACAATACAGGTAATCCTTGGTTCTAAGTAAATGAAATCACATTATGCGAGCTGTTATACAAAGAGTAAAAGAAGCGAAGATTGAAGTTGACGGCAATGTTGTCGGCTCAATTGACAAGGGTCTTCTGGTCTTTCAGGGTGTGGGTAAAGACGATACCGAAAAAGACGTTGAATTCACCGCCGACAAATTAGTCAACCTGCGAATCTTCCCTGATGAAAACAAAAAAATGAACCTGAGCGTTCTCGACGTCGGAGGAGCCATTTTATTAGTAAGTCAATTCACTCTCTATGGCGACTGTAGAAAGGGCCGTCGGCCTAGCTTCGATTTGGCGGGCGAACCCCAGGAAGCCAAAAGGCTTTATGAAAAAACAATCGAAACTATCCGTCAAAAAGGCGCCCCGGTTGAAACCGGTGTCTTCGCCGCCCACATGGATGTGAGCAGCGTAAATGACGGACCGGTAACATTTCTGTTGGACAGCAAAAAAACATTCTAAACCAACTCTAATTTAAATATTAAAGGGCACTGTTGATTTAACGACAGTGCCCCTTTGCTCTTTTAACTTATCTCTTCATCAGTCAATCTTTGGATGATGGTAGCGTTCGATTTTGAAGGCGTAAGCATACTTGCAGGGCTTTCTGTTGGGTGTTTCAATGATCAAACCTTCACGTGTGATCTCCCAATCAAGTTCCCTGCCGTCACCAAGCATGGTGATGCGTTTAATCTCCTGGGGATAAAAGCCGGGGTAACGAGGCCCTTCTTCTCTTTCTTCGATTTCAAATTCCTCGCCGTCGAACATTCCACTAATTCTAAAGGTACCGATGCGTATTATTATCTCTTCGCCTTCCTGCTCATAAGTACCGTCTTTACCCTCTCCTGCAATTCCGCCGGAGACCGTAACTTGGCCTTGGTCTTTGAATTCCCAGGTGTACTCTGCATCGTCTTGCTCTATGGTAAACGTCTTTCCTGCAATTGAAGGTATGTCTTCGTCATCCTCGTCCCAGTCTTCATCTTCGTCTTCATCATCCCAGTCTTCATCCTCTTCATCCTCTTCCTCTTCAGGACTTTCCAATCTCAGGGTTTTGATAATCGCCTCTTCGCCGGGCCAGGCGAGGAAGATTGCATAAAGGTCATCGCCCTTGACTGTGAAACGGATGTCCTCGCTGGTATAGACGGTGTCTGCCTCGTTAAAGCCTATGTCGCTTGCCTCGCCGAGGTTGGTCGGGCCTTCGCCGGCAATCATCCACGGGCTGGTGCCGTAGATGGCCTCGCCGTTGACATCGAGCCAGGCGCCCAACTCAAGCAGCAACTTGCGGGCACCCTCAGGAATTGTTCCATCAGGCTTGGGGCCCACATTTAAGAGCAGATAGCCGTTCTTGCTCACACGGTCAACGAGGTTGTCAACCACACGGTCCGGCGGCTTAAATATAAGGTCTTCGGCATAACCCCACGCTCCGCGGTCATCGACCGTAGAGTCGGTTATCCACTCGTGATAAGTAAGTTTTGCTTCCTGGCCCAGTTCGAGGTCTCGCACACCGGTGGCGGGTACGATGTCGTTGCCCTTGTAGGTTACTACTACTTCTTTTCCCTTGGCCTCGGCATCGTTGTAGTAGTAAGCGAGGAAGTCTTTGACGTAGCCTTCGGGAATTGAGTCCAGTGCAAAATCGAACCAGATAAAGTCGGGGCTGTATTTGTCGATGACCTCGATAATCTTGCCGTACCACTCGTCCAGAAACTCCTGGTTGCGCATCGCGCCTTCTTCGTGCTGCTGGCCGTACAGACCTGCATACTTAGGATCGCCGGTGTCATAACGCTTATCCCAGACCGGAAAGAAGAACCAGTTGGCGGCATGGTGGAATGCGGTAACGAATTTCATATTCCGCTTTCTGACCGCCTTTTCAAATTCACCGACAACATCCCTCTTAGGCCCCATCTTCGCGGCGTTCCAGTCGGAATACTTGGTGTCCCACATGGCAAAGCCGTCGTGATGCTCCGCGACGGGACCTGCAAATTTAGCACCCGATTTGGCAAAAAGCTCGGCCCATTCATCAGCGTTAAACTTATGGGCCGTGAATTTCGGGATAAGATCCTTGTAACCGAAGGTTGGTGTCAGTTTGCCAAATTTTTTCTCGAAGTGCTTACGGGCCTCAGATTCAGGATCGATATACATGCCGTGAGAGTACCAGGTGGTATTTTCGCCGAAGGCGTGTACGGCATAAGGCCCCCAGTGTGTGTAAATACCATACTTGCCGTCACGAAGCCACTTAGGGATCTCCTTGTATTCGCGGAGAGATTCCCACGTCGGCTCATACTTTTTGGCCCCACATTTTCCTGCTTTGCTCAACTGCTCCTCCTGACAGCCGACAATCAGCACACAAACCATAACCAATAAAATTAATGTTAACTTCTTCATCTTTTGCTCCTTATAATAAGTTTACAAATATATTTAATACAACCTACGATCATTTTACGGGAGTAAGCGAAAGCTTTGTCTCTTCCCGGGCTTTGATTTTTATCCAGACGATAAGAGCGGTATTCCCTTCAACGTCGTACTCAATACCGTACCGAAAATCTTTGCCCCTCGGAACCTTTCTTCCATCAATTGTCAAGGTCGCTTCGGCCGAGCCACAATTTTCAATAACCAGAGCAAGATTTTCCAGCGGCTCTTCTTTGCTCGCGGCAAACTCGGCTTCGAGTACATCCCCCTGTCTCTTTGCCTTCAGGATGTATGCTCTTTGAGTGTAATCATAACCCTCGCTTTCATAGCCGGAGCCTGCTACTTTAATCTCAGGCGGCCGGTTCCAGGACCTTGCAAGAGCAACAAGCGACTCGGCAGGCTTGTCGGTCATGCCGTAAAGAGCAGCCTGACCAGCCGGATCTCCCCAGCTCAATGACGAATGCGCCGTTCGGTCGGGTGCGTTTGCACTTCTGCCGTCCGAATATGTCTGGGCCACAGGCCAGTGATTCCACCACGGAAAATGTGAATACGCCGGCCTTACCTCAAGATTAAAAACATCAAATCCACCACCTTCACGTAATATCATAAATGGCCTGAATTTGGACTTAAAGTTGGTCATTTGAATTACAGCTTCGTCAAGGTCAAATTCAGGATACCCGTGTTCCCAGGAGTAAGATTTGCTCCGGCCATCCATATTCACCAATGTACACGCCTCAAGCTCGACATTATCCTCCGGCCTTGTCCCCGGCTCATTCAAAAAAATCGTCTCCTGCCAGCCCCCATAACCCGGCAGAACTTTTCTTACACTTACACCGTCAGGATAAATATAATACAACTCATTTCCCCACTCGCCGAAGCCCGTTTCGTTCGGTACATCCTTCTGCCTGAACTTAACGTCCATCTGCAGATAACGCCAATTGACTACACAGCGGGCATCGTTACTTTCTATTATGGCAACCCGGCTGCTCCTGCACTGAGTATCGGACATGTGCTCGATACAGCCGGTGGGCATTTCCTCTCTCGCTCCGGCTCCTAAGAACCAGTTATTACCGGTCTCGCGGCTCTGGTCGGCCATCCACTTGCCGTTCTCCGATACCAGACAGGCCGAGTACCGCGTCCCCCGCCAGAACATCACCTTCGTCGGCAGTTCATCAAACTGTACAACCACATCCATATAATCCCCAACCGGCCAAATAGCGTCCCATTCAGGATAAAACTTCAGTCGCGTGTAGTTTGCACCAAATCTGCCAGAAGGCTTGACGGTCGGGAATTTCCGCGGTGCAAATTCCGGTATGTTTTCAGGCTTAACTGATTTATAGATGCTTTCAACCTCTTTGGCGCTTAGCGTTTTATCATAAACCTTTATCTCATCAATGATACCGTCAAAAGTATATCGCGAAGGGTAAGTCGCCCAGTCGCGGATAGGCTCCGATGGAGCCAGGTCAACGCGGTTTTTGCCTATCCTGAAGCCCTTGTTCATATCACTGTAAGCGATACCGTAGTCAAACTGAAAATTGTTATAAGTACCCGCCGGCTTGCCGTCGATATATATGGCAAGACCCTCTTTAGCGTCATAAGTCCCCACAACGTGGTGCCACTGATACAGACTAAGACCAAGTTTTGTCTTCGGATCGACCTCGGAATTACACTCATGCCAGACGCTTGTTGCATCGGATATATGAAAGCCCAACCTTCCGCGTCCGTCAATGCCGAAGTAAAATCCGGTAATCTTATATTTGCCCACAGTCAGTATCGGCGCCCAGTTCCACGGATACGCCCCCATCGCAATCCACGCCTCAATGGAAATATTCTTTACCGGTACTTCCAGCCCTTCGTCATCTTCATCGCGTCTGCGCCGCGACTCCCTCTGTCTGCTCTCAACATAGCAGCTGAATCCGTCGAACTTTATCGCCGAACCCGACACTCCCGGAACATATTTGGCCAGGCCTTTTATGCTATAGTCCGCCCCCGTAACAATCTCTTCGGTGGATGCCCGCCGCATACGCTCACCGTAGCTGAAGCCCAGGTCCTTCTCGTCGTCAAAGCCCCAATAAAAAACCACTTTGCCTGAACAAAGCCGGGGCGATAACAATGCAAAAAACAGGCAAAAGACCGACAAGAATCGCTTTTCAGGAAAAATAAATGTTTTGATGCGCTTAACCATATTCATTTCCCCTTATTCAGTATAACACCATCTTGCGGCTAAAACACCCAGGCAATCTTCGGTATCCACCCTGAACTACATGATAAAATCCATCTCCCTCAAACTATACTCTTGCCCATATAGAAAGTCAACTTTGTGATTATAATTCCCGGAAGCAATCTTTCTTGCTCAATTAACAAACCTTTTGATTATCTGCCGGGGCCTTACGTTTTCATCCAGGTCGCTCAGCACTTCTTCATTTTGCGCCTCAAGCAAACTACCAACTTCACGGAAGAATTCGTTTTTTTCCCCGGCGTCTTCAAAATTGTCCCGGGACCAACCGCTCGTATATCCCAAACCGGCTGCCCGCTGCAATACAGAATGGGCGTAAACGATATATGCACCTTCCAGAAAAACCGGCAAGAACGGTGAAAGCTCCTGCGAGTCAAAATCATCCACAAAACTTTGTCCCGGACTGTTCATCTCCGTCCCTGCCACAACCGGCAAATGCAGCTTCTCAGCAACTTCCAGGACTCCACGGAGATTCTCAAGTTTTTTGCCGCTCAAACCCGGCGCGGCCTGCCGGCGGTACGGCACGCAGGCCGTGTAGCCCGGGTCGGGAACTACGCTGATAGCCGCCGCTCCCCTTGCCATTGCAACTTCCAGAAGCCTTTCAATATCCTTCTCACCTTCCGATGTCCCGTCCAGCCAGGCAACAGCAGGTATCCCGCCCGCCGCAAGAATGAACTCATTCATCTTTTCCAGCTCTGGAAATGCGCCCCTGTCAGGTTGTACATAACCCACACCACCGAGCTTCATCGTTTTTGCCCTGATTGTATTTAATAAAACCACATCCTCCGGTCCCTTGAACCCGGATACTTCCACACCTAATTTCTCAGACCAAAAGCCCGCCAACTCCGAGCCTTGGCCGAACAAAGCTTTTGCCTTGCGGGCATAGGCAATACATAAATGCCGTTCGGTCGCATTGCCGGCGGGCGTTAAACACAAAACGTCTTTTTCATAATCCAGTTGCACCGGATTGAGATAATCGTTTACCCGCTTCATCAATCCAATATTTCTTTGCCGACTTGTTTTGCGAAGACCGGCTGAAAACTTTGCCTGTGCTCCGTGCAACCGGGCGCTTGGAAACCCTAAACCTATATGATAAGCAATCCCCGGCTCACCCGGCGAGTTAATCACCTTGTCTGCAAATTCCGGCACAAAAACCCGCGTCTCCAGGCCTGCGCAGGTTTTAAGACCCAACATCCCGCCCGCCTCTAGAAACTCATCAAGCCCGTCTAACACATCGAAGTCAACAATCCCGGCAACAGCCAAACCCGCCTTACGTGCCAAATATGCAATTTTGCTCGGCGAATAGCCGTAGCAGTTGTAAGAAAAAAAAGTATGACAATGCAGATTGACCGCCAGACCCGGCTCATAAAAAACAACCTCACCTGCTTTTGCCCTGTCGCACAGCACCGACAGAGCCTTATTTCTTTCATTTCTGTCGAAGCTGTCCAGCCTTTGCTCAAGTTCCTCAACCAAAAACGAACCTCCGCTGTGCAAATATATTTGTCTTTGATTTCCTTTTTGCTTGCGGCCGTATTATACGAACTGGAATTAATTCCTGCGCCCCTCTGTCATTCCCGCGAAGCTTGTCCCCGCGAAGGAATGTCACCCCTGCGGAGGCAGGGGCGGGAAGCGCCGAATCCAGATTATTTCCGCATCCAGGAACCGCGAGCGACTTACAAATCGGTGTTACACAGTGAACTGCTTCACAACAAGCGCAAATATTAAATCCAAATGGTATTACAAGATTACTCGAAAATATATCATAACTGCACCCAAAACACAATTTCGGTAGCTGCATGGTTTCTTTGTTGCAAAACCCGGTTTGCTTATTGACGTGTTTTTTAAAGTCTATCGAGGTAAATAAAAAAAGCAGGCAATTTTCGGTTCAATTCCGGCAAAGTTTGGAGCGGATGATTTCGGCCCTGACGGCGTCTCTGCTGTCGGGGTCAAGTGGTCGGCCTTTGTTGAGCTGCAGGTGGGCCGGCTGGGTCAGCATAAAAAGCTCGTTTATCGTGGTGATGGAAATATTTTTGACCCTGCCGAGGTTGACACCCATGCGTATCTGGCTGAGAAGAAAAAGCGCTTCCTTGGAGCTTATCAGCCGGGCGTTTTTCAGAACTCCAAGCGCCCTTTGAATCTTGTCGTCAACTGCGTTTTTCTGCTTGGTTAAAAGTTCGGCCCTGGCCAGTTTTTCGTACTCGACAATCCTGGGCACGATGGAACCGGAGAACTCACTGACGATGTCAAGCTCTGAGACGCCGAGTGTGATCTGGTTGGAAAGTTGGAAAAAATCGCCCACGGCATCGGTCCCTTCGCCGAAAAGACCCCTTATCGCAAGATTAGTATCACGGGCGGCATTGAAGAACTTCTCTATCTGACCGGTCATTTTCAGGGCCGGCAAATGCAACATTACCGAGACGCGAATGCCGGTGCCCAGATTGGTCGGGCAGGCGGTGAGGTAGCCGTATTCGCCGCTGAAGGCGTATTGAACCTTCTGCTCTATCATATCGTCGATGCGGTTGATTTTCTCCCAGCACTCTTTCAGTTGCAACCCGGCTTGAAAAACCTGAATGCGCAGGTGGTCTTCCTCGTTTATCATAGCGGTAAATGATTCGCTTGGGGCAATGATGACGCCACGAGGTCCTTTTCCGCGGGCATGCTGTCGGCTGATGAGGTGTCGTTCAACAAGTAAATCCTGCTCAAGAGAAGATGCATCCGCCATATTGACGAAAAAGACGTCTTCACCTATGTCAAGCGACAAAATAGCATCTTTTAATTTTTCCAGGACGTCTGTTTTTCGTTGCTTGGTAAGGCAGGGAAGAAACTCGAAACCCGCCAGATTGCGGGCCAGCCGAACACGTGAAGAGATGACAATATCGGCGCCCGGGCCGGAGCCGTCAAACCATTTGCTTATACGGCTGCTTAAATCGTTCGGTATCATTGCAGACGGTTTATCTCATCTCTTAGTTTCGCTGCTGTTTCGTAATCTTCCGCTTTGACCGCGGCATCGAGCTTCTTGCGCAGCCCGAGCAGGCCAATCTGCTGCCTGGTGTCGTCGGGCACTTTTGAAGGGACCTTGCCGCGATGGGAGGTGTTTTGCGCCTGAGATTTTTCAATGATAGGCCGCAGTGCCTTGTCAAAAACTTCATAATCGGCGGGACAACCGAGCAAAAGCTCTTTTCGGAAGCGTTTCAAAGTCATCCCGCAGTGCGGACATTCTATATCTTCTACTATCATCTCGTCAGAGCCGCCACCGGAATAATGCTGCGTCTGAACAGCCAGCAAGGTACTCAACAACTCGTTGAGGGGTATCTGGTTCTTGACCGCCAGACCCTGCTGGTGAGCACAGGCCTCACACAAATGCATCTCATGACGCTGACCGCCGTGAATTTCGGTCAGGTGGATGGTTGCTGTATTTTGCTTGCAAGACTGACACTGCATATCATATCAACCCTTCTGGATATATTATACCACATCGCAATTAAAATATCGACAATAAATTCCATCCACTGTAGCGACAAAACCAGCAAAACTTTTTTAGCCGGTGTATCTCGCCCAACAACCCGCCGCCTCCGAGACCTCGACATATTGCAGTTTTACCCGCTCCGGCAGTAGTGGTTTGAGTTTGTCGTAAATATATTTTGCCACGTTCTCGGCAGAGGCGCTTGTCCCGCCAAAGCAGGCAAGCTCCTCCAGCCGGGCACCGTCGAGCAGTTGCGCCACCCCATTTATCTTAGCCCCCAACCAGTGAAAGTCAACAACCAGGCCGTTTTCATCAAGTTCCTCGGCAGATACGGCCGAGCGAACGACCCATTTGTGCTCGTGCAGCGGTTCCACCTCGCAGCCCGGCATTGTCAGTTGATGACGTGCCGTAAAACTGGTCTGAACCGTAACAGTGAACAAACTATATCTCCGCAAATGAATCTAAAATATGCGGTTTCTAATTCCCACCCATTTCTTTGAGGCGTTCTCTGAGGAGCTTGTAAACAGGGAGCGGGATGAGTTTGGAGACGTCCCCGCCCAACAGGGCCACCTGCCTTACCATTGTGGAGCTTACAAATCCGTACTCCTCACTGGTCATTACAAAAACCGTCTCTATACCCGCTACAGAGCGGTTGGTCATTGCAAGTTGAAACTCATACTGAACATCGGTAAGATTCCTCAGGCCCCGAAGCATGACATCTGCCTCCTTCTGTGCGGCAAACTCCACCGTCAGGCAATCGTAGCTTTCCACAGAGACACGCGGCATATCGGAAACGAGCCGGCTTATCATTGCGACGCGCTCGGCTTGTGTGAAAAGCTCCTCTTTGACGGGACTTCGGCCAACGGCGATAATCAACTCATCAAAAAGCTTGTTGCCCCTGCCGATAACATCAAGGTGGCCGTTTGTAATCGGGTCGAAAGAGCCGGGAAAAATCGCCCTTACGGGTTTGTGCTCCATTGATTCACCACACCTTAAGAATCCGGCTTACTATTCAACGATTCCAGGATAGCATCTTCGAGGTCTTTGGCGGAATGTTCCGTGCCAAGCTGCATCATAAAGTACTTGGCGGCGGAAAACCGTTTGGAAGCGAGTTTGCGGACAGACTCAATCCGAAAACCCTCCTTAAGCCTGGCCTCCCAGTAGCGATAATCGATTTTCCTTTGCCAACTGTCCAGCACCTCTGAGGCGCCCCTGCCGTGAATCACATACCTGCGGAACTCGTTGAAAAGACCCACCGCCCCCATATCGTCAAGATTCCGGGCGTCGGAAAGGACCTTGGCCTCGGTCATATCGGTAAAACGGTTGCCCGATTCGATGATAATCCTGTTTATTTTGTCAATTTTCGGCCCGGCAAGAGCACCACTGAGCCTGTCGGAGACAATTTGTGTGGAAAAATCCAGTAAATCGCCCAAGGTAACATCTGCCAGGACAAACCTGGCTGCGGTATCTTCAGGGTCGGCATAGCGGGCAAAGCCGGCATCGGAAAAATATGCTCCCGCGGTCAGGCAAAAGCGGTCGATCGCCAATTTGGCCTCGGCCAGTTCCGGCAGTCTGCATATATGCTCGACATTGCGAACCAGCCTTTGAGCGCGGTCCCAAAGCCAGTTGTCCTCCGTGCCCGCAAGGGTAGGCACCGTCAGAACCTGCCGGGCTATTTCTCTGATAACATCTGTTTCTGACATAACTAATCCGCTTTCAAAAATGTGTGCTTCTTTATCGCAGACCCGAAGCGTTTAGTCAAGTCTTTTTGCAAAAACACCTGAGATGTTGTGAAACCACGTCCAGACTCCTCGTTCTACCGTCCCGATAAATCGGGTCTCAGAATGAAGGGTGTGTCGTTTTTGTTAAAAAAACATTAACATAAATATTTATGCGGGAAAAAGTGCTGAAGACTACTAAAAAAACCTACCACCTGGTCAATGACTCCAAATAAAGTTGGGCTGGGTATAGTCAGGAGCTTTTTGGCCCGATATTATTTTGAATCGGTATCAAAAAAACCGCCTTAGCACCCACAGGCAAATATTTGTTATACTTTAATTGGCCGTTTATAAAAATTCGACCAAACTTTTCAATTAGTGTTGTACGAATGACCGATAGTTCTGATATAATGCAGCCGAAGTAAGCGTGCTTTATTGTGGCACGCCAATGGAAATCAGCAAATGACGAACCAGGCAAGAATTTCAAAAGTCCTAATATGTCTCGCGGCAGCCATGACCATCGGGGCAATGGTCCTGATGGCCCTGGACAGCAAGTCCCCTTCCGGAGGGGCTTTTAGTCTCACAAGTTACATCAACTTGAATCCAATCGAACAGGTGGCATTGACCGCCGGAACCACAGGCCCGGGTAAATGGAACCGTATTGAGGTGTGCTACAGCGGAACGCAGGCCGGCAACATCGGGCATTTGGCAAAGTTAGCCGGCCTTACAAGCGGCAGCGAACTAAATTACCACTTCGTCATTTGCAACGGACAGGGCGCAAGCGACGGGCACATCCAGGCAACCAGGAAATGGCGCCGGCAAAGACCTTGCCTGCCGACCGAAAACTGGTACGGCTCGGACCAGACTATCAGAATTTGCACAATAGCAGAAAATTCAAGGAACGCTCCCACCGACTGCCAGATAAAACGTACCGCCGAGCTGACAGAAGAGTTGGCAAGAAAATTCGACATCCCCACCCGGCAAATCATATACCCCGACAACTGGCAACTGTAAAGCACTCTGCAATACTCACGATGCCACACAGGATCCATTATAGGCCTGTTTGTGCTTTTGCTGCTACAGGTCGAAGGGCGAGATATATTCGCCGAGCTTTTCTTTAGCGGCGTTTAGACGCGTTCTTTGGGTTTTGAAAACATCATAGACAACCTGCGGTGTATCGGGTACCTTAGTCTTATAGATTTCCTCAATCCTGTCTATCTTGGCCAGCAGTTTCGGCACACGAATCGCAAACTGCTCGGCATAGTTTTCCTTGGTAAAGTCTTCGTTCAACTCCCGTTTGAAAAGCTCCGCCAAGTCCTCGTATCCTGGAATCAGTCCGGTCGGCGTCTCGATTGCATCTACGTCCCCGTGTACTCTCAATTCCGCCCAAAGAACCCAGACCAGCTTGTCTAACATTCCGTTGAGGTACTTGCCGTCTTTGTCTCTTAGAAAATAGTTCACAGAAAAAATCAACGGCGGCCTATCGACACCCTGTGCAAAGTCGAGATTGTTTTGAATATACCTGCCCAACGGAAGCGATACAAAATCCATATTGCTCATGATATTGAACGTTCGCACGCCTTCTGCGCCCAAAGTAGCTGCGGTAGTCTCGGATTCGAGCATAGCGCCTTTTCCAACAATGCCCTCGGTCCAGTCAAAGGCCTGCTCAACAGGAACAAGCGTATCGCTGTCGCGTCCCCCATAAATAATCGCACCTAAGGGCACCCCTTCCGGATTGTTCAAATTCTCATCGCGGTTGGAAAGATCCGATATGCGGACGGTATATCTTGCGTTTTTATGCGATGGACTTATTTCATTGCCCTTATCGTCGGTCTTGCCCTTGTGCCATTTGCCGCTGTAGTTTGTTCCCTCCGTTGGAAGCTCACAGCCCATTCCAAGCCAGTGAGGTTTGCCGTCGTCGGTAACCAGTACATTACCGAAGATTATTTCGCCCGGGTTAGTAAGTGCCTCATAAATAACAGGATCATCGTCTGCATTTACGTCCCTTATGATACCGAAAATCCCGCTTTCAACATTAACACACCGTATTTCGCCGCCTTTTTTGCGCAAATATGCAATATCATCGCCGACTATCGTTTGTCCCGGCAGCATTGATGTGGATGTCTTACCACACGCTGAGGGAAACGCACCCGTAAAGTACGTTACCCTGTCTTTGGGTCCGTGTACGCCCATAACGAACATGTGTTCAGCCAACCAGCCTTCTCTTGACGCCTTGTTTATAGCTAATCGCAGAGCAAGTTTCTTTAGGCCGATTGTGTTTCCGCCATATTGGGTGTTGGCCGAATATACTATATTTTCATCAAGATCAATATAGACTCTCCTCTTTTCTATATTTTTACTAACAAGAGCTTCAAGTTCGCCTTCGGAGTGCAGAAATCTGAAAAAATCCGGTGAATCGCCGATACTCTTGAATTGTTCATACCCAGGCCGATACAGCAGGCACTCACTGTGTGCAACATAAGGCGAATCTGTTATCTGAACGCAGGCAATAGAAAACTCCGAATTTGCAGGACCAAGACAGAAAAAGCATACAAGCATCTCTCTGCCGACCATCGAGTCTTTCAAAAATCCAAGGACTTCCTTTGTCCCTTCCTCTTTATCCGTAGAATTCAGGCTTGCACCAAGGTCCTTTCCTTTTGCAAGGAGATATTTTGTATTGGCCTTATCTCTTGCCTGGTCGTAAAAACCATCGAAATGACATGTATGTCCGTCTATCGCAAGTGCCTTTTCCTCTCCACTTTCTATGGCACGATTTCGTATATACAACAAATCTTCATCTGAGTCATTGCAAACGAATACGGACGCCGGCCGGGTAAACTCAATCGCATCTGCAATAAACTTATGCATTTTAATGTTATTAATCGCTGTCAGCTTCTTCAGATTATCCTTGTCTAACCTTTGTTCCAACAATTCTTTGATATTATTCGACATCTCAGTTTCCTTATACTTTCATAAGCTTTATTTACATTTACCAAAATCCCGGCGATTCTAATTGCATCAACCCATTAAGTCAAATGATTTTCGTTATATTACATTATTCCTATAGATTTTGTAAACATCATTTCGAACCTTAAACTATAATTTATTTATTTTATATCATGAATATATGTGTTCTGTTATATAAATAATAATAATTGGATAAAAGTGGTATAGCTCTAATGCGTAATATATATTACGGTTTTTGTCTGCAACTTGCTCTTTTGACCACTTAAACGTTCTCTGTCCGTGAAAGCCCCATTTTTTCTGTCAATCTGTCAAATTCGTCAAGTGAATAAAAATCTATTATTATTCTTCCTCTGTTGCTGCGGTTTCTTTTGCTTATGGTAACCTTTGTTCCAAGTATCTCCTGTAATCTTTTCTCAAGGTCTAATATATGAGGCGGTGTTTCAACAACCTTTACTTTTTTACCAGAAACCTGAAGTGCTTTTCTAACCAATCTTTCCACTTCCCTAACACTAAGCCGGCCTGCAAGTGCCCTGTTGGCAAGTTTCCTTCGCAACTCATCAGTCGGAAGCGACAGTATGGCACGTGCATGACCCATGCTAAGCTGCCCAGCCGATAACATTTTCTTGATTTCTTCAGGCAAGTCCAACAGCCTAAGATAGTTAGCTACTACAGAACGGTCTTCTCCAAGCCTTTTGGCAGCATCGGTTTGCGTCAAAGAGAAGGTGTTTATATAGTTTTGATAAGCCATAGCCCTTTCCAACGGATTAAGGTCTGCGCGGTGAATATTCTCAACAAGTGCAAGTTCCAACATCTCTGCATCATCTGCTTTTCTAACCAGGGCAGGCACCTCATTCAGGCCGGCGATCTTCGCCGCGCGTAGCCTTCTCTCTCCTGCAATAATCTCAAAACCGTCGCCTGTTTCCCTCACAAGGATCGGCTGAATGATGCCCTTGACACGAATCGACTCAGCAAGCTCGCGTAGCTCATCATCATCATATCGCATCCTTGGTTGATAAGGATTTGATTTTATAGCTTCTATACGCAATTTGCGAGTAGATAATTGTAACTCTTTGTCAGGACTATACTTAGCTGGTCTTGCGGCGTGTTTCTCCTGAAGGCTTTCTTCCTGGGCTTTGGTTATCGGACCCAGCAGTGCATCCAGACCCATGCCCAGATGACGACGTTGGCGTTCTGGTTTGTCAACCATAACGTGCTCCTTCACAAAATGTTTCAAAATCGAACTACTTAAATTCCCATTCACAAGACATGTTTCGACTAATGTATTGTAAAAACTGGAGCCTTGCAAGAGAATTTTCTAAGTCGAACAATAAAATGTTCCACGTGAAACACTTTTCACACATTACCTCTTTCTTTTTTTACATTTTATAATCTTTCTGCTACTCTTTAAACTATTCCGTTATAACCTTTTCCAGATTATCTGCGTTAAGAAGTCATGCCTCTCGATTGTGCTATGCGAGCTTTTGGTTAATATTAACACAAGCCAAGCCGCTCCCGCCGCTATTGTCGAGAGCGATTCAGCCGAACGCCCTATTATGAGGATGTTTCGCTAACGGAAGCCGAGCCGCACACCCGGCCGAATCAAGCTGCAGAATAAGAAAGTTCTCAAAATGACCTTTTTTGCCGTCAAGCTTACTGAAGCGCCAGACTTGCCCCCTGTCATTCCGAACGGAGCGAAGCGGAGTGAAGAACACCATGCTTACGAACGATAGAGATTCTTCGCTGCGCCCAGAATGACCTTGTGTGAAACGCAGGGCTAAATTAACTGGATGCCGGATTTAATCCGGCATGACAATAGAATCACCAAAACAAAAACGCGGCGGCGCGAGCCGCCCGAAAGACAATTTTATTATTCCACCATTTGATTCGGCAGCTTGCGCGGCACGGCTTCTGCTCTGATTCGGCCGCTTGCGCCGCGGCGAGACCGCGTCTCGACGGGTGCGCGGGCACAAGCAATGTAGATTTTAGATTTTATATTGAATTGAGATTCTTCGCGGAGCCTGTCCTTGAGCGAAGCGAAGGGCTCAGAATGACATGTGGGCGCTCCGAATGACAGGATTGCTTATGAGTTTATCAATAAAGCACTTAAAGACAATACCCGACTAAGACCAGTCAGTTTGTGTTATAAAAACAAGCTTTGCTGTTTTTATAGGTCATGTTAATTCATAAATCTCTGCGCTCTTTGGTGCATCAGAAGTAAAAGATGCAAATTGTCTTTTCATGCACAATATAACATATTGTATGTTGTTATATTACCGAATATATTGTTTTGTATTGTTTTATTTAGAAAGAGCCAGTCATCTTTGAGCTTGACATTTTGCTTTTTCCACCTAATAATAACATTTATGCTGATAACGACTGGATGATAGAGATATGCAAATAATAGAAAACATCCCGAAACTAAACTCAAGAGCGACTGATGCTCATAAAGGCGATTTCGGCAAGGTTTGTATCGTAGGCGGCAGTATTGGTATGAGCGGGGCAGCGGCTATCGCAGGACGGGCTGCACTTAGAGCGGGGGCGGGCCTTGTCCGCGTTGCAACGCCAAGAAGCGTCTTGCCGATAGTAGCTTCAATCGAGCCTTCCTATACGACGATACCGCTGCCCGAAGATGAGACAGGTTGCATATCGGCTGATGCTGTCGGTGTGGTGCTGCAACTTACTCGGCAAAATGATGTAATTGCGTTTGGGCCTGGTGTGCGTGTGGCTGCCGGTGTTCGACTTGTTCTGGAGACTTTAATTGCACAAGATGGGCTAAGATTGTTGATTGACGCCGACGGTCTGAACTGTCTGGCTAAAAGTATCGACTGGCTCGAAAGAAAAAAGGCCGAGCTTATCTTAACTCCACATCCGGGAGAGATGAAAAGACTGTGGGCGAGAATCTTTAGAGAACCAATGCCGGCTGACAGAACCGCCCAGGCTGTGAAACTTGCTTTGAAAGCAAACTGTACGGTTGTGCTAAAAGGGGCGGAGACGGTCGTTACTGACGGCGACAGGATTTATGTGAATACGAGCGGTAATCCGGGTATGGCAACGGCAGGGTCCGGCGATGTTCTGACCGGTGTGATAACGGCACTTGCAGGGCAGGGACTTGACGACTTCGACGCGGCGGTATTCGGCGTTTATATCCACGGCCTTGCAGGCGATATCGCCGCTGAGAAGGTCGGCCAGGTAAGCCTAATCACAACTGATATTATTGATTCTTTAGGTGAGGCCTTTACCCGTCACCACAAGGGATAAACGAAAAGAGCAAGCAGCCCATGGCTGGAACCGAAATAATCACCGACGCCGATATATACACGAAGGTTTTGCTCGGCCCGATTCTCAAGGCTGAAAAATTTCTCTGGCTGGGCACAAGCGACCTTAAGGACCTGCACATTGAAAAAAAAGGTTCGATGGTGCCGTTTCTTGAGGTTCTTGCGGCTTTGGCAAAAAGACATGTCTCGATAAGACTCATCCACGCCAAGGAGCCGGGGCCGGCATTTCGGCGCGATTTTGACAAGTATCCGGTTCTCATCAAGGGGATGGAGCGGATTTTGTGTCCGCGTGTGCATTTTAAGTCGGTAGTAGTTGACGGACAATTCGCCTATACCGGAAGCGCAAACCTTACCGGTGCTGGGATGGGTGCAAAGAGTGCGAACAGGAGAAACTTCGAGGCAGGTATCATTACCACCGACAAAAAGCTCATCGAGAAAATTATGGACCAGTTCGACGGTGTATGGATGGGCCGGCACTGCCCCGACTGCGGCAGAAAGAAATTTTGCGCCGACTATAAAGATATTTTGCAGAAATGACACTGTTTTGCTTCAGACACAGATTCACACGGATTAACACTGTTCTTTTAAATAAGTTTTAGACGCTGGTTGTTTTTCAACCGGGAAAATAGAAAAAGAACGTCCAACGTCGAACGTTCAACATCCAACGCCGAATGCGGAGCCGCTGCGCGGGCTATTCTAATTGCGGGGGGAAAGAAGGTTGAAGGAATAGGGGAACTTGTTATTTTGTAGCGTGAAAATAAATACTTCAGAGAGTAAAAGCTCATGGCCCAGGCAACACCTAAATTTAGCCAGTCCCAGTACGACATGCTCAAACGCTGCTCGGAAAAAGGGGATATGACCGAATGGAACCAGTGGCGAAAGGATAATCCCAAAGAGGAGATTTTTCTAGAAGGTGCCGACCTTCGTGGTTCTCATCTACAGCGTGCATTTCTCAGTTATGCCCATTTGGAAAAGGCAAAGCTGATGGGTGCTCATCTGGAAGGTGCCAAACTTTATGAAGCACATCTGGAGGGTGCAAATCTCTTAGCTGCGTATTTGAATGGTGCAAATTTTATGTTTGCCAACTTAAATGATGCGATCTTGAACAGTGCCGATTTGAAAGGTGCGCAATTTTTCAATGCCCAATTGAAAGGCACATATCTCATTGAAGTGTCTATAGAAGGGGCAAGTTTTGAGAAAGCTATTGTTGATGGTTCGACTTTTCTTTGGGAATGCAAAGTCGATCGCCGTTTTGCTCACAAAAAAGGTACGAATTTTATTGGTGTTGGGCTCGATAGACTTCGTATAGACTCAGCCACAAAACAGCTTTTAGAATATAATATAAGACGCAGGAACTGGGAGGAGTGGTATAAAGAGCATAGGTTTTTGCGATGGCCGGTGAAGGGGTTCTGGTTGTTAAGTGATTATGGCTTGTCGACTTGGCAGGTAATCAAGGCATTTATGATATTTGCGGTGGTTTTTGCGGCGTTGTTTTATTCATGGGGAGCGGTGGATTATTATGGAATGGGTATAAAGGAACGCCCAGGTGTGGTGAGCAACATGTTTGTCTTGGAAACCGGCGACCCCGTGTCATGGTGCGAGGTTCCAATTCGGGCTTTGTACTTTTCCGTTGTTACAATGACAACGTTGGGCTTCGGAGATATGTACGCTAACGTCGCGGTCTTTTCTGACAATCCCTATGCAAATGCTCGCAGTGGTTGGGGTCATTTTCTATTAATGATACAGGTGATTTTAGGATATGTTCTGTTGGGGGCCATGGTGACGCGGTTTGCGGTTCTGTTTACGGCAGGTGGACCGTCAGGGAAATTCACGGAGATGGATGGAAAAACGAAAAAGAAGTTAGAGGAGATAAGGGCAAAAAAGATTGAAGAAATTTAAGGTGTCCGGTAATTCGTCGCTCGTCGTTCGTCGCTCGTGGCTCGTGGTTGAGATTCTTCGCTTCGGCTCAGAATGACGGCGGGGTTACGCTCGTCGCTAGAAACTTGTTACTCGTATGTTTAGATTCTTCACTTCACTTTTTTCCGTTCAGAATGACCTTGCGCTTAAGTTTGGGGCTCTGTAACAATGGAAAGAAAACACGGCCAAATAAGTTTGACCGTGCCACCCATTGTTTTTCCAGTCCAAACAAGATTGACCGTGGCACCCATGTGATGCTGTTTAAATAGATTCCTCCGCTTAGTCCCGCTTTGCAAATGCTGCGCAGGACTGCGGTCGGAATGACCAACTCAACTTTCAACATCGAACGTTCAACTTTCAACGCCGAATGTGGAAGCGCTTCGCTTTACTGTTTAATATAGCAAAATTGGTGCGAGATTTCGCACCCTACCCAAAAATCGCGTGGGCGGCAAGCTGCCCATGCTACCGACTGTCCATCTATAGATTCAAATGCTGCCGAAACTCATCATAATTTATTTCAATGCAGTTATCTGTAAGCTGGTTAAGCCTTCTGGCACCACCGGGCAACAGTTTCCCATTCCGAGCACGGAAAACAACATTGACAACAATTTTTCCAAAGTCTTTGACGGCCTGCACCGCCGGCACATAATCCTGGTCACCCGACACAATTACTGCCACGTCATAGATGTCGCGGAGAACAATTAAGTCAGTTGCGAGTTTTACATCCACAGCCTTTTCCTTACCCAGTGAGTCATCAAACAGGTTATATGTTATCGCTCCTGCACGCCGGAATTCAACGCGAGACCACCGTGAAGATATGCCATCCTGCAATTTCCTCCAACCTTCAAAGCGGTATCTCATGCTGTTTTGCCGATGATGGAGTCTGCCAACGATTTCCTTCATCTTCGCAGTCAATTCCTCACCCTCTAATTCCTTTAGTTGGCTGTGACTCCACTTATCTTTACATAGAAGTCTTTTCAGGACTTCGGGGTTACTTTCGGCGCTCGGGAATTTATATGGAAAGAAGTCTAATAACTGGATGACATACCAATAAGTTCTTACTCTTTCACCACCAAGAATGGCTTTCGACACAAACCAGTCAAATAACGTGTCCCAATTAGCCTGCTTGGGAAGATAATCATTAGAATTGAACTGATCAAATAAGTTTACTATTGAATAACGGAAATTCTCTCCATCCACAAATACACAAATTCTCTGTGCCACTTTTTATTTTACTCCTTATAAAAAATGCGGGAGGCACGCAACCTCCCGCGATAGTATCTTGCCTGGGCCGCAACCCAAGCTCACACAATTATCATAACTTATTCTCAATGTATTATCGGAAATCAGAGGGAAAAGTTCAAGTCAAAACTATAAGAAAATCAAAAAATTACAAAAAATTTGACGAAACAGAACGATTAATCGCCCTGAGTAAACTTACTCTGCTGTTCTGGATTAGCTATGATTCAATTCACTTGGGTACATGTATGCGCCCCAGAATGACGTGTGGGTGCTCGGAATGACCCCGCGCTTAAGTTTGGGGCTCTGTAACAATGGAAAGAAAAAAAACGGCCAAACAACCCTTCGGCTACGCTCAGGACATGGTTTGACAATGGCAATCATCGCTTCGCTTGGCTTGGGCTATTTTATATCGCCCATTCAGGGCTTTTTGTTTTTTGGGTGTTCCCTTTGTTTCCCAGGGCTGCGCTTCCCTTGCCCCGGGCTATATTATACCGCCCCTTCGGGGCTGATGCCGAGACGCTTAAAAATCACATTTGTTTATTTCGGGTCAGTTTTGCGGGCAGGGCCTTTATGTCTTCGAGGACCATGTACAGGCTGGGGACCAGCAGCAGTGTAATCATCGTTGCAAAGGCAACGCCGAAGGCCAGCGAAATAGCCATAGGTATCAGGAACCGCGCCTGAATGCTCTTTTCAAGGAGCATCGGTGCCAGCCCTAAAAAAGTCGTCAGCGTGGTGAGCATAATCGGTCTGAACCTTCGCGTTACAGAATCCCTGACAACTTTCACAAGTTCAATTCCGCTTGCGCGCTCCCGGTTTATCAGGTCAATCATAATCAGAGAGTCATTTACAACCACCCCAGCCAGAGCCACTATTCCAAAAAGCGAAAGGATGCTCAGATTAAAGCCCATCAAAAGATGGCCCACGGTCGCTCCCACAAGGCCGAACGGAATCGCAGACATAACAATCACAGGCTGTGCATAGCTTCTGAACTGAACGGCCAACAGACCGTATATGGCTAACATAGCAACCACGAAATTCGTTCGCAAAGAACCTAACGATTCGCTGCGTTCGCGTTGAGCGCCCGAGAAACGGAATGTCAGGCCGGGATACTTTATCATCAATTCCGGAATAATGTTCTCGGCCAGGTCCCTGTTAATCTCCCCGGCGTTCGCCACCGCCTCGTCAACATCTCCGGTTACATTTATCACCCTCCTGCGGTCAACCCTTCGAATATTGGCATAGCCCCGGCCGTACTTCACATCGGCAACGGTGTTAAATGGTATCTGGGTGCCGTCGGGAAGGCGGATGCGCATATTCTCAATGTCGGCCAGGCTCGTGCGCTGGTCTTCAGGATACCTTACCATTACCCGAATATCGTTCTTGCCCCTCTGGATACGCTGGGCCTCTTCTCCATAAAAACCCTGTCGTACCTGGCGTGCAAGGTCCGCCAGAGTCAGGCCGAGAGTTCTTCCGGCATCTTTAACGGCAAGTTTTACCTCCCGCTTTCCTTCCTCGAAACTGTCTTTGATATCAGTTACTCCTTCATAATCCCGCAATATCAATTTGAGCTGCTCGGCTGCGGCCAGAAGCATATCGAAGTCGTCATGAGTCAGTTCTACATTGATATCTTCACCGACACTCCTCCACTCGGACTCAAATGTCAACGAGGAGACACCGGGTATTTCGCCGACGAGTTGGCGCCACCGATTTTTCAGTTCGATTGACGATATCTCGCCCCGTTCCTCGGCACCCAAAAGCTCAACGTTTACCTCGGCAAGATGTGCCGCGGAAACCCCGGCCGGGCTTGCTTCCATCGGCCCGCCTTGTTTGCGCAACGTGGGTTGGTCGCCGAGGACCGTTGATACATGTCTGAAAATCGACGGCTGCCCCGGCCGAAGCGAGTCCACCTCCCTGCGGACCTGCCCGGCGGCGGCTTCTATCCTTTTTACTACTTCACTGGTTTGCTCAAGTGCCGTCCCCTGAGGCATTGTTACAAGAGCAATCATGTTATCGGCTTCCACGGCATCAAAGAATGTGAATTTAATATATCCGCCGACGATAAGACCGACCGTTGACAGGAAGATAGCAATGCCGCAAGACAAGGTTACATATCGCAACCTGACCGCAGCCGTTGCAAGGCGGGCAAAAGGACCGTTGATAAAGGCCTCTAACATTCTCCCTACCGCCAGATGAAACCTGGCCACCAAACCTTTTTTTGAATTCGTTTTCCTGGCAACTCTCCCGACCGACAGATGGGCCGGTAAAATCAACAGCGCCTCCACCAGAGAAACCAGCAAAACACTTATCACAATCAACGGAATGACCTTTAATACCTTGCCCATTATGCCTTTGGTGTACATCAGGGGCAAAAAGGCAAATACGGTTGTAAGCACGGCCATAGTTACCGGCGCCGCCATTTCTCTAACGCCCTTTATCGCCGCTGCGATCGGCCTCATCCCGTCCTGCCGGTATGCGAAGATATTTTCGCCGACTACTATTGCATCGTCAACCACAAGACCCAATGACATAATAAAAGCAAAAAGAGAAATCATATTCAGCGAAACACCAACGAGAGGCATCAGCCAGAATGCGCCGAGAAATGATATCGGTATTCCCATAGTCGTCCAGAACGCCAGCTTAAGGTCGAGAAACAGGGCCAGGCAGAGGAACACAAGGCAAAGACCCAACATCGCGTTCCTCTGGAGGAGATTCATCCTCGACCGCAGGAATTTCGAATTATCTTCCCATATTCCGATAGACACCCCTTCAGGCAGATAATTCCGTTTATCCTTTATATACTTAGAGATGGTGTTTGCGATATCCAGCGTTCCCTGTTCACCAACCCTGTAAACTAAGACAAATGCCGCCTTTTTGCCGTCAAAACGTGATGAAATGTCCGAATCTTCAAATCCGTCAATAACCTCAGCGATATCACCCAAAAGTACTCGTGTGCCGTCGGGCCTTGTCAGGACAACTATTTTTTCAAATTCGTTCCCGTAGTACATCTGCCCCTTTGCCCTGAACATAATCTCTCCGCCGGGAGTCTTGACAGAGCCTCCCGGAACATCGAGCGAAGTTCTTTTCACCGCGTTTGAAACCTCATCAAAGCTCAGGCCGTAACGACGCAGATTCTCTTCCGACACTTCTATTGATATCTCATAGTTTCTGATACCTGCCATCGTTGCCTGGCTGATATTATCCATAGACGTCAATTCGTCCCGCACTTCTTCGGCTAACTCCCTGAGGGTCTTTTCGGAGGTGTCCCCGTACAAAACTATCGTCAGAACCTCGTTTCGGGTGGTAATCTCGGTTATGATGGGCTTTTCGGTCTCTTCAGGAAAGGTTATTATTCTGTCAACTTCGGCTTTTACATTATCTAAAACATCCTTGGTATCAGCGTATTCTTCCACTTCGATAATAACCATACAACTGCCCTCGGAGGAGGTTGAACGGATTCGCTTTATACCGTCAACGGCTGCAACGGCTTCTTCGACTCGCAAGGCAACACCGTTTTCGACCTCGTCCGGCGAAGCACCTAAATACGGAACGGTTACCGTGATAATATCCACACTCATTTCAGGGAAGAACTCCACCCTGATGGTGAGGATGCTCATAAAGCCTGCAACCAAAATCAGCAGCATAAGCAAATTCGCGGCAACATGATTGCGCGCGAACCAGGCAAGCGGCCCTTTGCTTTCTTCGATAAGCTCGTTCACTTTGAATCAGACTCCTTATCAATCCGGGCATCCGTGATACGGGAACGTATCTTCATGCCGTCTGTAACCGTGTCAAGCGAACTTGTTATAATTACATCACCATCGGAAAGCCCCGTGGTTACGTAAGCGTAGTTTTTATCCTTGCGGGCAATGCCAACCTCCCGGATTCGGAGCCGGCCTTCATGGGCCACCCAGACCTCGTTCGCATTATGAACAGCGTAGCGCGGAACCGGAATAACTCCTTCAACATCCTTGCCCCTGATTTCGACTTCTACGAACATTCCCGGTGTCAGCGGCGGCCGATGGTTCGACATCTCAAAGGGGTCGGCAACCTGAACGACCACATTGACCATTCTGGAGGTCGAATCAATCCGGCCCTGTGCCCTGACCACCCGCCCGGCCCACAAATGCCTCTCTCCTGCAAAATTTGCTACGACATCAACTTGTGCCCCGGCAACCGAAGATGAGCTTTTAGAATCGTTAAAGCCGACCGGCAGGTCAAACCAGGCCAAATCCCTGTCTTCCAATGGTACAACAATCTCGGCAACATCGGTCCCGTAAACGGTCGCCACCGGCTGGCCCGCCACAACATACTGACCTACATCAACGGACTCCGATTCCACTCTGCCGTCAAAGGGCATCGATATAACCGTTCGTTCGAGATTGAGCTTTGCCGTTTTTAACCTTGCCTCCGAAGCCTGCAGCTTCGCCTCGGCCTCTGCAATCTGCGGCTCGTGAAGTACCAGCGGATTTGCTGGCTCACGATCCGGATTCAGTTGTTCCCATTCCTGCCGGGCAACGGCCGCCTCAGCTAACTCCCTTTCCAGATACACCCTGTCGGCGGCGACAGCGGCCTCGGTATTTTCCACGGCCAGCCTGTAATCGCTCTGGTCAATTGTTATCAGTGGCTCACCTGCTTTGAAGAAGCCGCCGTTGACGAAATCTTTGTGGCAGCTCACGACACGCCCCGACACCTGGGGCACTACCTGGACCTCCACCTTAGGTTCAACTGTGCCGAAACCACGAACAACCATTTTCATATCCTCCGTGCGCACCACCTGCCCGTTCAGTAAAGGCGCCAGGACCTCCTTTGGCTTTTTTGCAGGCGGCTTTCGCAGTAGAATCGTCATCATCAAGATAAATACGCCTACGGCTAATATCGCCATTATCAGTAATACCCTTTTTAGTTTGTCAGTTAGTTTCGGCATCTGCTATCCCCAAATCAACGGGCTGCTCATCGTCCATTCCAACATCCCAGCTACCGCCCAGAGCAAGAAAGAGTTCAACCCGCCCGTTCCACAAATTTCCGGTAGTTAAGATGAGTTCGTTTTCCGCTAATATCCTTCTCCGTTCGGTATCAAGTACAACCAGAAGCTGTTCGACACCTCGCATATAACGCTGTCTCGCCAGAGCCTCGGCCTGCGAAGCTTGCTTGAGCCGCTCTGTGAGATGGCCGAGTCTGTCTTTCAGTGTCTGCTGGCGAACAAGGGCATCTTCTACCTCCCGCAAAGCAACTAACACCACGCCGGCATAATTCTCGGCGGCCTGAGCAGCACGGGCCTTTGCCGCATCGACCTGGGCCTTTAACTGGCCACCCTTGAATACAGGAGCCGCCAGGCCTATTATCGCCGAGTAAACCTCACCTTCAGGGTCGGTAAGCATCGAGAATTTTCCTACCTGATATCCCCAACTGCCACTGAATGTAAGGTCCGGAAACAGCGCTGCGATACTCACACCCACACGTTCAGTAGCAGCCCTTAACCGCATCTCCGCCGCCCGTACGTCGGGCCTTCTGTCCAAAAGGGCGGCTGGCAGACTAAGCGGAACCGGCTCAGGCTCGCTCATATCTCCAAGGCTGTCGGGCAGTTGTGCCAACGCGCCCGGCCTTTGCCCTATCAAGACATCAAGGCTGTGCCGGGCAAGTTTGACGCTTTCAAGAATCTGCGGCTCCAGCGCTCTTGCAGCCTCGAGGTTCTCTTTGGCCATATATACATCAAGCGGACCGACCAGGCCTGAGTTATATCTCCTTTCGACTATCTGAAGGGTTTGTTCACGACTGATAATGTTCGCACGCGCCACATCCAAAAGTCTCTGCTGTGTTGCTATCTGTATCCTCGTGCGCACAACCTGAGAGATAATAGCATGTCTGAGGCTTTGTCGCTCTGCCTTACTCGCTAAAAGATCTGCTACCGCCGCCTTTTCCGCTCGTCTTAACTTTCCGAAAAAGTCAACAATATAGCTGACATTGAAGTTCTGATTGTAAATCGTGGAATAAAAACTGCCCGCACCACCAAAAACAGCTCTGGAAACCTTTCCCCGCTGCCTGTTTGCAGCGTATGATATGTTCGGCAGCCTGACACCGTGGCTTTGGGCAAGAAGTGCCTCGGCCTCCAAAACCTTAGCCGCCGCGGCCTTTAAGTCCCTGTTTCTCTCAAGGGCAAGAAGCACTAAATCGGCCGTAACCTTGTCCCCGAAACACCGCCACCAGGGTCCTTCGCCGCAGACATCGTTTGCATCCGTCCAGCCGGGCGGCGCGTTTATAAATCCTGTTCCGTCGTCGGCCGCTGTCCGGGGTCGAACATAATCGGGTCCGACCATACAACCGGCGATTACAACGGTCATTGCCATACATATATATAACTTGATTTTATGTCTTTTTAATGTCATCACTCGTTATCTTTGCAATATGCTCTAATGCCCGCATAGGTAAATTTGACGATATGCTCGATAATTTCGTCCGCTTTAATTTTCGGGATTGTTTCCAAATATATCTCATAGAACAGTATTGGATGAATAACCAATGCATCTAATGAAAACATGCAAAGACGAGCCTTTTCCAATTCAAGCCCCGGACAGAACCGCCTCATCGCCTCACAATAAAAAGGGAAAAAATCATTTTTGAAATCACCCACAACTTCATCCTTATATACATGCTGATTAAGCACTTCTCTTACGAGCAGCTTCATTACCGCTGCGCTTTTTTCCTTTTTTTCAATTGCTTTTATATGTACAGATATTGTATCTCTTACCAGGCCTTCTAACGTTGCTTCCGGTTTTTTTTCGAGCCTTTCTATCATTTCCCTTTGTCTTTGAAACATCCGATGCATTTGCCTGCGAAACATCTCAACATAAAGTTTGTCCTTTCCACCAAAATGATAGTTCACTGCTGCAACATTACACCCCACAGCCGTTGTAAGGTCCCTGACTGAAGTCCTTTCAAACCCTCGTTCGCAGAAAAGCTCCTCCGCGACATCAAGTAGTTTTTCCCGAACTGTTTCGCTTTTCACATTTGGTACCCTATGAAATTCCTCGTTGTTCATTATCAAGCTCCCTCAGAACAATTTCAAACACGCACTTCAAACAACAGTATAAAACAAACGTTTGTTTTTGTCAATAACAAACCTCACTTTTGCCCGTTTTTTTACAATTCTTTTAAGTCATTGTAAATAATGCAGTTAGTTCATACACAACTACGCTGTTTTGAAAAAAAGCGATAATTTAAAATTTTAAGCTTGACAAAAACCCAAGCTTTGTCTATAATGTATATAGACAAGGTAGATATACAAAATTCTAAAAGTCCTTTTGGAATTATGAGCGGCGCCGGTCGCAAATTTGCATTGAACCTATACCGGATATACACCACTGAGGTAATTGTTAGATAGACGAGACAGAAGGGTTTGGAAAATGCCAAGGAATACTGATTTTTATTTTGAAATGTCCCGAGACGTTTCTCAGAGTGCACCAGAGTTCGGAGCAACAGGTCCGGTGATGCTGGCATTGTCCACTTTTAAGGATTCTGTCGAAACTATTGAAGCTGCGATAGAAAAGGCGAGACGGTGCAAAAAACTTGTTATCGTATTTGGTCATCAAGTCAATATGTGGCTATACTTTCTTGAAACCGACATCGGTTTTTTTCCCCGCTGGAAAGAGGAATGTGAAAAAAAGCTTTTGGTGGACATTCATCAACAACAGGAGGAAAAGGCGGAGGCTATCGCCAACAGGGCCAGAGCAGAAAATATTCAGGTGACAACTTATGTCCGCACAGAACGTTTCAGAGCGGTGTGCATGGAAGTTGCGAAGAAAGAAAGGCCTTCCCTGATTATTCTAAAAAAAAACGTGGGGCCTGCCTGGTTCCGGAGGTTTTTCGGCTCTTTAGTGGGCTATCCGGCTCCTCAAGCAGGATGCTCGGTGCTTGAAGTTTAATTCTGGATACACATTTTTTTGTAGAAAAGGAAAAAATTTAAGGAAACTTTTTTATGAAGCTGACCACGAAAAGTGAATATTCGATTCTGGCGCTTGTTTATATGGCGCGGAAGCAAAAAAACGGCTTTATCAAGATAGAAGAGATTTGTTCGAGTTGCGACATCTCAAAAAAGTACCTTGAACTGCTATTTTCAATCCTGAGGCAAAATCACTACATCAAGACAAGAAGAGGTGCCAGCGGCGGCTACAAGTTGGCAAAGCCGGCATCTGAAATAAGCGTAGCTGAAATCATAAGACTGATGGATGGGGCACTTGCCGCGACCGATTCCGTGAGCAAATACTTTTATTCGGACACACCTCTGGCAAAAGAACCAAAGATTATAGATGTGTTCAGGGAAATACGAGACTACATAGCAGGCAAGCTGGAAGCTTTGACTTTAGCTGATTTAGTTTAAGCGACTCATCGGATATCTGAACAATTATCGTTAAAAATATTCAGGAGAAACGAGGATGTGTGAGCTAAGTTTGTGGATTATTATCGCGCTAATTGTGTGCGCCTTTGTTTGTGAATATTTGGATTCGACCCTTGGGATGGGATACGGCACCACATTAACACCTGTGTTCATGCTTATGGGCTTTTCCCCGATGCAGATTGTGCCGGCCATTCTGCTGTCTGAACTGATAAGCGGCATATCAGCGGGTATTTTCCATCATCGGGAGGGTAATGTAAATTTAAAGCCCGCGAATATGGAAGCCTTTAATATCAAGAACATGTTAAGCCCTCTCGGGTACATCGAGACCGTCAGGAAAACTTTCCCAAAACATCTGAAAGTTGCCTTGCTGCTGGCAGTTTGCAGCATTGTGGGAACAGTTGCTGCGGTTTTCATTGCTGTGAATATTCCGAAATTCTGGCTGAAAATGTACATTGGATGCCTGGTTCTGTCAATGGGTGTGATAATCCTTGTCTGCTTCAACAGGGATTTTACATTCTCCTGGAAAAGAATTATCGGCCTGGGCTTGATCGCCTCCTTCAATAAAGGTATGAGCGGCGGAGGCTACGGGCCTGTAGTAACCGGAGGCCAAATCCTTTCCGGAGTTGAAGGTAAAAGCGCGATAGGAATTACATCATTAGCAGAAGGCCTGACCTGCTTTGTCGGGGTAATTACATATCTGCTTGTTTCGAGCAATCCCGTGGACTGGAAGCTCGCGCCCTATATTGTCATCGGTGCGGTTTTATCGGTGCCGCTGTCGGCTAAAAGCGTGAAGCTTATTAGTACGAAGAAGCTGAAAATGGCGATTGCTGTATTGACGATAATCTTAGGCACATTGACTATTGTAAAAACTGTGACCAAGGCATAAACCATATTACAGGTGCGACTTTAGGGAATTGATAATGGCAACGGGATATCGGTATCTTGTTATTTTAATAATGGTAGTTGTTTTGACAAGCCGCCTTTGCGCCGGCTTCGATGACGGAGACTTTCAGTACTGGAGCAGCGCCACTGCAAAGTTTGACATCAATAAACAATGGTATGGTACAGTCGAAGAGGAATTTAGAATCGGAGACGATGCCAAAAGACTCTATTACAGACACACGGATTTGGGGGTCGCAACGAATTTAGCCGACTGGCTGACCCTCGGTTTCAATTTCAGGCACATTGCCGAAAGAGGGACCGGCAGGGACTGGAAGTGGGAAAATCGGCCGCATTTGAATCTGACTTTCAAAGCAAAGTTGGCGGGTTTTGCTTTGAGCGATAGGTCGAGATTTGAGTATCGGGACAAATACGACGCAAAAGATATGTGGAGGTACAGAAACAAGTTTATTGTCGTGTTCCCATGGGAGCTGACACCACTTGGATTAAAACCATATATAGCTGAAGAATTTTATCTCGATTTGGACCGGTCCGGCATCAGCAGGAACAGATTCTATTCGGGTGTTTCTATGAAGCTGTCGGATAATCTTTCGGGAAACATTTATTATCTCTGGCAGGCGAGCAAATCCGCTTACTGTTGGAATGACCTTCACATTCTCGGAACTCAAATAAAATGTGTTTTTTAGTATAATATTGAAAAAAGTTGAAGGTTGTCGGTAGTATTTGAAAGGGGCAGGTATGCCAATAAAAGAGCGGGCGATTTTCTTCGGCGAAGATACTATTGATGTGAGTAAATGGAAGCTTAAGAAGCTGGAAGATGTTACCTTTGGCCTTCTTTCCGACCGGCCCGGACTTTTCGCATTCATAAACTCAGATGATGTACAGGGCGACCGCTTCACAGTCGAAATCGGGCATGAACCGGGTGAAGCAATGTTCACTTACGAGGCTACAATTGTGGATGAGGATACGATGCCATACCTGAAACACCGGCCCAAAAGTCGGTAATAGAATCCGTTCTGCGGGTCGGGCGGGGCTTTCGGTGTATCCCGACACCCAGTTTCTGCCTTGATTCAATGATTATCCCCGGGTATCCTAAACGTTTGAAATAAACCAAATTCGAAAGGTATGTTTTTGAGATGAAGGTCCAGCTACACTATGGAGACAGCTTTGTGGGCCTGGATATTCCGGATACTAATATCCGCCAAATCATACGTCCGTGGTCCGGCGACAAGGAAGTCGGCCAGGCTTCGATGCTGAACGAGGCGACGGCCTGTATCCACACGGCCGGTTTCCAGAATATAATCGCCGGTAAGCGCTTGGGTGTCCTTGTCCCCGACGGGACGCGGAAACTGTTTCTGGAAAGCGTATTCGCTCAGGTGATGCCGACGCTAAAAAAAGCTTCACCTGCACGCTTCTTTATATGTACGGGGACACACAATCCCGACACACCTGAAAATTACACAATAGTTGAACAAATCACCGACACAGCCGCCGACGCGGGCCTGGATGATTTTGAAATCCACATTCACGACTGCCAAAAAGATGATTTTCTCAGAGCAGGTAAAACCACACTCGCCACCGACGTGCTGTACAACGCCAAAATTGCTGAAAACGATATTTTTCTGATTCTCTCAGATGTAAAAGTCCATTACTTTGCCGGTTATTCGAATCCGATAAAAAACCTTGTACCCGGCCTGTGTGCATTCAGAACTATCGAGCATAACCATAGTCTCGCACTCGATGAAAGGTCAACCTTCGGTTTGCACCCGTGGCACAACAACCCTGCAAGAAGAGATAATCCCTTAGCCGCCGACCAACTGGAGGCTATGAGTATGATTGTAAAAGACCGGCCCGTTTATTCGTTAGTAACAATAAGCGATTCCGGTCGAATCCGATGGTCTCGCTTCGGCGCCGCCCGGGATGTTACCGCCGAAGCATTCGACGTAGTTGATGAAAAAAACACCCACACCACCGAAGCCATCGACCGTCTGATAGTCTCATCCGGGGGTCTGCCGAACGATATTGATTTTTACATCGCTCAAAGGGCGCTGGAGCTTACAAAACAACCTCTTGCAGACGGCGGCGAGGTGCTCTTTTTAGCGGCCTGCCCGCGGGGAATAGGGGAAGAACATACGATGGAAAATTTCTACAACCGCCTTACACAACCAATCGATAAAATCCTCAAATCCATCGAGGCTGAATACGAAATGTTCAGTCACAAACCGTACAAGCTCGCCCGGATGCTTAAAAGCCTGCGCCGAATCTGGATGCACACACAGATACCCGATGACCTCATTGAAGCAGCGCACCTTTGGCCCGCTCACAACCCGCAAAAGGTAGTTGACACCTGGCTCGCCGAAAACCCCGACACAAAAATCACAATCGTTGACGGCGCCAACAAAATCGCCCTATATGCAAAAAAATAGCAAGCTGGTCATTCTGAGCGAAATAAAATGAAGCGAAGAATCTCGTGCGAGCAATTGTCATTTTAGCGAAAGCTTGTCCCCGCGAAGCATTTTTCTAAGGATGCTCATCAGCGTTTGCGGCTCGAAATAGTTTTTCTCCAATCGCAGATGCACCGTCTTGGAATCAGGGATACGAACAATTCCCGGTGCCCTTTCAAAAAGATGTTGTCCGGCTGTATCCGCCTCCAGTGAAAATACAAGGTCACGCCCGGAAGTTATTATGCTCTTAATCCGACCGCTCGAAGCCAATATCCTTATCTCAGTCATATCGAGCAAAACCTGAACCTCTTCGGGTACCGGGCCGAACAAATCCGACAACTCCTCAGCCAGCCTCTTTAAGTCCTGGTCGTTCTTTGCCGCCGCAATTCGCCGGTAAACATCCATCCGCTGCCGGTCGGAGGGAATGTAGCTTTTGGGAATATAAACGGAAAATCCTAAATCGAGTACCGCCGTAGCCGGTTTTTCAATAGGCTCATTTTTTAATCGCCTGACCGCCTCAGCCAACAACCGGCAATACATCTCGTACCCTACCGTGTTGATATGCCCCGATTGCTCCGGCCCCAAAATATTGCCCGCCCCGCGAATCTCCAAATCTCTAAGAGCTATCCTGAACCCGGCCCCCAACTGAGAATACTCCTCGACAGCCTTTAACCGCCTTGCCGCCGTGGGTGTTATTGTCCTGGTTCGGGGCAAAAGCATATAAGCATACGCCCGGTGTTTGTATCTTCCCACCCGGCCCCGAAGCTGGTGCAACTGCGCAAGGCCGAACCGGTCCGCATCGTCTATTATCATCGTATTGGCGTTCGGAATATCCAGCCCCGACTCTATAATCGCAGAGCAAACTAAAATATCCGTCTCGCCGAGGACGAATTTTATCATCGCCTCGGCAAGCTCATGCTTTGCCATCCGGCCGTGAGCGATATCGACTGTTACCTTCGGGTCATTTATAATCTTGCCAACCTCCTCGGCCGCCCGCTCAATCGACTGAACACGATTATGCACGTAGAACACCTGCCCCTGCCGATTAAGTTCGTGGATTATCGCACCCCGAATCAGCTTTTTATCATACCGGCACACCTTCGTTACGATACTACGCCTGTCGAGCGGGGGTGTCCCTAACGAACTGATATCACGCAAACCCAGCAGCGACATGTGCAGTGTCCGGGGAATCGGCGTCGCCGTCATCGTCAAAACGTCCACCGTTACACGAAAACGCTTCAGCTTCTCCTTATGCTCCACTCCGAAACGCTGCTCTTCATCAATAATCAAAAGGCCCAAATCCTTAAATCCGACATCGTCGCTCAAAAGCCTGTGTGTTCCTATTACAATATCAACTCTTCCTTCCCTCGCCCGGCTGATAATATCCTTTGCATTTTTCGCCGGGTTGAACCGGTTCAGCGTTTCTATCGTAACGGGAAAATCCGCAAATCTTTCTGCAAATGTCCGCCCGTGCTGGACGCAGAGCACCGTAGTCGGCACAAGTACCGCCACCTGTTTACCCGCCTCGACCGCCTTGAACGCCGCACGCATCGCAAGCTCCGTCTTACCGTAGCCCACATCACCGCAAAGCAGCCTGTCCATCGGCACGACCTCGGCCATATCCCTATTTAACTGCTCAGCCACCGTTAACTGGTCCGGCGTTTCCTGATAAATGAATGATTCGGAAAACTCTTTCTGCCATCTCGAGTCGGCACCGAACGAAAACCCACCCATATTTTGCCTTTTTGCCTGCGTTTCAAGAAGCTCAGCGGCAAGGGCCTCGACACCCTCGGCCACCCGCTCGGTCTGTCTCTTCCATTTCTTGGTCCCTATCCTGCTAAGGGCGGGTCGCTTAGGCAGAGACCCGATATATTTTTGCACTAATGAAATGTTTACCACCGGTACGTGAATCAAGACTTTATCCGCATACTCAATCGTCAGATACTCGCTGACACCACCGTTTTTCTCCATCGTCTTTATGCCCAGAAATTTGCCTATCCCGTGTGAGACGTGAACAACATAGTCCCCCCTCTCTAAATCCACAAGACTCTCAACCGGTGCCGCAGCTCGAATCCTCCTTACCCGCCGCCGCAGCGCATATTGCCCGAATATCTCGTGATGGCTCACAACAATCGTGTTAAGCGAATTGACTATAAATCCCTGATGAATAAATCCCACAGGCAGCTTGAAGTTCGCCGGCACCTCCCCCCGAAGCTCGGCTACAATCTCCGTTATCCGCTGCACCTGGGCCGGAGTCTCACAATAAAGCAGAACCTTCTTTTCGCCGGCCTGGGCCAACAATTCTTCCAGCACCGCCTTGGTACTCTTCCACGCGCTACCGGCCTTATGCTCGTAATGCTGCGCACTGCTTACTTCAAGATGCAGCCACCCTTCCCCGCCGCCACCGCCAAAACGAGAAATCTCCAGCCGGGCAAATCCGCCCATCGCCCTGTAAACCGCGCTAAAGGGATACAGTTTTTCCGACCGCCCCGCCCTGTCCAGAAAAACACCCGAAACATCCGCAATATCGGCCGGCTCCTCCAAGATGATTATTGTCTCTGCCGGCAGAAGATTTACAAACAGCTCCGTCCGGCCCGAGCCGCCATACTCCGCAGGCGCCACAATACACACATCCTCTATACGCTCCGTTGACCGTTGCGTATCAAGGTCTATCCTGCGGATGCTTTCAATCATATCGCCGAAAAACTCCACCCGCACAGCTTCCGCTTCCTGTCCGCCCACCGCACCGATTCGACCGCTGCCTGCTGCGGTTACCGGTGCAAAGATGTCGATAATCCCCCCGCGCCCGGCGAACTGGCCCGGCACATCAACGCTGTCAACCCGTTCAAAACCGTTATCGGTCAGCCAGCCGGTTATCAGTTCCGGCTCGATGGCCTGCTTGATGTGCAGAGAGAGTCCTTTTTCCTTGAGTATCTGTCCTGCCGGCACAGGCTGATTAAGGGCCTGAACAGGGGCACAGATAATCAATTGTGAAAGTTCGTCAGGTTCAGCCTCAACCAGGCCTAAAGCCAGGCGCAACCGCTGCGCTCCAATCTCATCGGTGGCATCTGCAACGTTTTCAATCCCCTCCCAAACAGGAAACATTTCTATGCCTGAAGCCCCGGCAAAAACCTGCAAATCATCGCCCGTACGGTCGGACTCATCTAAATGCGCATTTACATATAGAATCGGCCGTTTTAATGCCTTAGATATGTGCGCCGCCAGCATAGGCGCAAACGACCCCCACGTCCCGTCAACTTTTACCGCCCCATCTTGCGGCCTGTTTTCCTTCAAACGGGATAAAATCTCGCAAACTATTGTATCCTCACCGAGGTACACTTACTATTGAACATTAAATCACACAACTGGTCCTTATGTCAACATTTTCAGAAAGAGTTGACAGAAACCCACGTTCTACACTGTTGCTGAATCCAGGACTTCACCAGCCTACGTAGTTATCATGGCAGTTGAAGAACCTGAATTTTAAAACTCCATGCATAGTCACACGGAAGTGGATCAGGAAGCATTTCAATAACAAGATTATCGCCATCCTGCCGCCATGGCAGCCGCTTCTCACTACCGAGCATCCGAATCACTGAATCCTTTACCGGCCTTACTCCCGGGATAGTATAGGGGGCCTTCGGCTCGGCCAGGTCGATTGCGTATAAATAATTTCCCTTCATGGTAAACCTTATGGACCCCGCTTTAGAAACATCGACCCCACCTTTGGTGAATGGAGCGGGTTTAGCACCGAAAAGAGCCGGCTTATTAACCTTCATCCACGCACCGATTTCCTTCAATCCCTCGACCTGCGATGGTGGTAGTGTCCCGTCAGGTTTCGGAGCAACGCTCAGTAGCGTGATACCGTTATTACTCTTTCGGTCCACAATTTCGTCAATTAATTCGTCGACCGGCCTGCAAACCGCATCGATTGAATAAGCCCACGAATGGTTACTCCCGAGAGATATATCTGTCTGCCAGACATCTGGTTGAGCCTCATCTAATTCGCCCGCCTCTATATCCAATACCGAGCAGGATAACGGAAGGTCATCTGACTTACGCGTAACAACGACTTCCTTACCCCGTTTGGCCGCCGTATTAAAGTGATGGGCAAGCACCGCCTTAACATACTTGGGACCAATACATTTCCGATCACTGAACCCGATTTCAAACCACAATTGGTCCGGCCCATACTTGTCAATGACTTCGATAACGCTGTTGTACCATCTCTTCTGGAATTCCTCCGAGATCGGTTCTCTATGCCACGGTCCCTTGACATCACGTACCGGCCCGTACAAACCCGAATACCTTGGGTCATTCACATCAGTTTTATAAGGACACAGCATCCTTCCCGGATTAAAAAAGAACCAGTTCGTATAATAATGAAACGATGCGAACGTCTTCATATCATACTTTCTGACTGCCTCGAGCATTTCTCCGACGACATCCCGGTGTGGCCCCATGTCCATTGAGTTATATTCGACATACTCGCTGTCCCACATGGCAAAGCCGTCATGGTGTATCGCCACCGGTCCCGCAAAATCAACACCAGCTTCTTTGAACAATCGGGCCCACTCGTCAGGGTCCCACTTCTCGGCCTTAAACATCGGGATAAAATCTTTGTATCCGAACTCCGTGCAGGGCTCTCCGTACTCCTGCTTCACGTAATCATAAGTATTCTTATACCTGGTCCTGTCGATATGCCCCCACGCTTCCGATGTTCCACCTTCCGGCTGGTACATATTACGGCCGCCCCAACATCCAAAAGCCGGCACCGAATAAATCCCCCAGTGGAAATATATTCCGAGAACAGCATCGCAGTACCATTTGGGGGTCTCATGCCGTCCGAGAGATTCCCATGTCGGCTCATAAAGGCTATCACCGGAGCCAGAGTCAATACCAATCTGACTTTCCTTATTACAGCCAATTATCGTTGCCAGAAACAAAATGCTGATTACAACACTTAATATCCTTATTGCTTTCATAATTTTTTCCTACAAAAGTTTCTTGTTATTTGTTTGAAACAACGCAATCAAGCCTGTACAATAATAACAAATCTATCTTGAAATGAAAGCTTTTTTATCAGTTCTGCGTTTGGCCTTACAATCATTAAATCGGCATGTTACTGGAATGCCGGGGGGCCTACAGTTTTCTGTCGAGTTTGCGATGGCTTATAGACCCTGAAACGTGTTCGCACCGGATGTCTGAGGAATTGTCAAGGTCGACAGACGCTTGGGTAACCTTTTCATTCGATGAATTTAGGATTTATCGCGAATTACCTAATTGTCGAACAGAATCGAGATTTTCCCAATATTGTGCCAAACTTTTTGAGCCTTTTTGAGTGAGCTGGTAGCTGGTGTTGGGGATTTTGCCCTTGAAGGACTTTTTGACCTTGAGGTAGGCGGCAGATTCGAGTTTTTCCATGTGGCGGGAGAGGTTTCCTCTTGTTAAGCTAAGAGTAGTCAGCAGGAAGTTGAAATCGGCCTGTTCAAGACCGGAGAGAATCATCATGATTCTCAATCTTGCCGGCTCATGGATAATCCTGTCAATCTCCATCGGCTGCTTCTCCCTGAAAATGCGAGATGCCTTTTAGCTTTTTCAATGCGTACCGGTTGTAGATATGACCGATTACATAAGCCAAAAAGCCGTATCCAATGTACGGAAGGCAGACACTAAAGATACAGAAATTTTCCGTAGTAAAAAACATTGGTACGCCTGCAACGATTAATATCGCGTGAATAGCAAAAAGCATCGGATGAAGTAGATAGATAGGTCCAATTCTTGGGCTTTGAAAAAAATACCATCCGCAGAACATATATGGAACAAAGTACAATGCTGAAACAGGCTGCAGGTATTTGTATGCAATATAACCCTTTACAGCCAAATTCCAGGTGCCGAAAAAACAAATGAAAAATATAACTGCAGTGACAATCTCTAAACACATCTTTTTCTTTGATGATTTTGGCACTGGTACCGATACGGTTCCTTCTTTACCGTATATCCGTTGGTCTATCATTTGGTCCAGCATCCCTCGGTTTTTACCGCCAAACTTTTTTAAAGTGATAATAAGAAAAATCAACATGGCAGCTAATACAGCAACTGAAGCTGCAATCCCAACACAAACTAAGACCATATTTCCTTTCCGGAACCCTGCTGTTGCTAAAACCAACAGAAATGCCATACCACCCGCGAATAACATGCTGAAAAGCATTATCATTGCCATCAAAACAATAATAGTCAGCGTTCGGTTTTGGGCGTACTTGCGTGTCCATTTTGGAATCTCTTTGAGTTTTTCGGTATTTTGATCCTGGGATATGTTAAGTTCATTATCCATTGTTATTCTCCTGTAAATGCGCTGCTTCTTTTAGCTTTTCAATGCGTATCGGCTGTAAAAATGTCCGGGTAAGGCGCATAGAATTCCATATCCTATTATCGGAATGATTATATTTAGTGGTGTCCAGGGCCCTTGAAACACAATGGGCACACCTGCAACAATAAGGATGGCGTGGATAACGTAAAGGATTGGCCACAGCAATACTAAAAAGCCGGCAGGATTAACAGAACGTGGCTGCCAAATTCCTATAGCTATAATAAGTGGGATAACAAATATTGCCGAAACAGGTTGCATATATTTAATTGGTAGACCACAAAATACAATCAGGAATATTGAAATCATAACACAGATACCAAAAACCAATCCTGCAATCCATCCTGCAAGCCGATGTTTTTTTGTTTTTTCGGGTAGTGCAAGTTTAACCTGGCCTTCTTTGCGGTATAACCACCTGTTAAGTTTTTCATCATATTTTCCGCCCCATTTAGGAACAGTGCAGAAGATTAGTAATGAAATTACGATTATCAGCGACAGGATACAAATCCATAAAAGAAGCGTATTGCCAGACCGGTAAGCCTTACCTCCAAAGTATGATGGGAAACCGACTGCAGCAAAAATGAACAGATTTGTTAACATGCCTAGCAGGAAAGGCAGGGTTCGATTTTCTGCGTAGCGTTGTGCCCATTTCGAGATTTCTTTGAGGTTTTCGGTATTTTGATCCTGGGATATGTTAAGTTCATTATCCATTGTTATTCTCCTGTAAATGCGCTGCTTCTTTTAGCTTTTTCAATGCGTATCGGCTGTAGAAGTATGAAACCAGGCCGGTTATCACGCCTGTTACAGGAATTGCCAAGTACATCTCATCGCCCGGATTGAGTTGGCCGCCTTGTGAAAAGGTTAGTATTGGGACCTTGAAAATTATGGCAACAGCCCAGGCACCATAAAGGGTGGTCCAAAGATAGCCTATAATGCTGCTTTTCATCCATCGCCAATTCGCGAATATTAGTAATGGGCAAATAAACGTTGCTGAAAAAGGCATCCTGAGATAGGCAGGAAAAATTCCGCGTTGTTCCATTATTATTCCAAAGATGATAAATGCAATGAGAGGCAGGGAAAGGTATTTACCCATTTTTTTCAGGCCGCTGCTCTCGGGCACACCGGTTTTTGCATAATAAGAGGCTGCGTTTTTGTCGCATGTAATCAGAAAATATATTAGCCCAACTATATATAGTCCCAGCATGATCAGGGCAGGGATGAAGTTTCGCTTCAAAAAGAAGTGGACGCTTAAAAAAATCGCTCCAAGAAGTATAAGATAGGCTATAAAAAAGATGAACATGTGTAACGTTCTGTTTTCGGCGTAGCGTTTGGCCCATTTTGGAATATCCCTGAGTTTTTCCGAATCCTGTGGCAATTGATTTTGTTTTGTGTTCATAAATTGGCCCTTTCTGGTTCAAATTCTTATAATTACACCATACGTACAATATATCGCAAACAAGTTTGCAATGCAAACAGATAATTGAGGAAAACTACAAATTTTTTCAAAAAGTCTGAAAAACAGCCTTTATACGGCCAAAATCGCTGTTTAAGAGGGACTAAAAATGAAATTTTCCATGTGACAAACTACTTAAATTCAATCTATAAGGCTACACCGCCTATGACTTTCTGTGGAGTAGAGACTGGTTAACAAATATTTGACAAGCCAAGGCCTGCGCAGGATTCGTCTGATATCAAGTTCAGTTAATTAGAACCGATTAACTGTTAATATCATTCCAGCCCCGCATCTTAGTGTGGGATAAACTACAGCGGAAATGCAGAAATCTTATGGTTTAGTCAGGTTATTGCTCTGTTAAAAGTTTATAGATGTCGTTCTGAGTCCTTCGCTTCGTTCAAGGACAGACTCGGCGAAAAACCCCAATCCTTCAAGAGCCAGAGATTCTTCCCTCTGCTGCGCTCCGTTCAGAATGACTAATGGCACGTCATTCTGAGGCGAAGCCGAAGAATCTCAGGCACACATATTGTCATTCCAGGTGTAGGGTGCGATACATCGCACCATTTCCCTGGTGCCTGTCCCGGTTAAATCTCTTTGATTCGGCCGCTTGCGCGGCTCGGCTTCTGTAAACAATTTGCCTTCTTGCCGATTCACCCACTTGCAGGCTCACCATTTTTTATAGTTTTCTGTCGAGCTTGCGGTAGCTGATGGCTTCTGCGATGTGTTCGGGCTTGATGTCTCCGCAATTATCAAGGTCGGCGATAGTACGGGCGACCTTGCAAATCTTATCATGGGCGCGGGCACTGAGGCCGAACTCGACCATCGCCTGCTTAAGGAGCTGCTCACAAGGCTCATCTAACGGGCAGAATTTCTCCACCTGCTTGTGAGTCATTGTTGCATTTGTAATGAGCTTGCCGGCACCGAAACGCTCAGCCTGTACCTGTCGTGCCTCAACAACCTGCCGCCTTATCGCATCGGAGTCTCTCCTTGAAGACTTTCCCCGCAACGTCCCAAAGCCCACCGGAGGAACATCAATATGGATATCAATCCTGTCGAGCAGCGGGCCCGACACCCTCGAGATATACCGCTCAATCTGTCTCGGCGTACACTTGCATTTTCGCCGATTGGTCCCGAAGTAACCGCATGGGCACGGATTCATCGCGGCAATAAGGATGAACCTCGCCGGGAAGACTATCGTCCCCTTGGCGCGGGAGACGGTAACAGTCCCATCCTCCAACGGCTGGCGAATCATCTCAAGGATATGCCGCGGAAACTCGGCGAACTCATCGAGAAACAGTATCCCGTGATGAGCCAAACTAAGCTCGCCCGGCCGCGGTACGGTGCCGCCGCCCACAAGGGCCGGGCCGCTTGCAGTATGGTGGGGCGCACGGACGGGGCGGGTGGCGATAAGGGCGGTATTTTTTTCGAGCAGCCCGACCGACGAATAAACCCTTGTGGTCTCAAGTGATTCAGCCAGCGTCAACGGCGGCAAAATAGTCGCCATCCGCTGAGCCAACATTGTCTTGCCCGCTCCGGGCGGCCCTATCATCATTATGTTGTGTGCACCGGCTGCGGCGATAATCAAGGCACGTTTTACGCTCTCCTGCCCCTTCACATCCGAAAAATCCACATCATATTTGGCGGCGACGTTAAAGGTCTCTTCTATATCAATGGTGGTCGCCTCCAGGGGCAGTTGGCCGGACAAAAACCCCACCCCCTGCGACAATGATGCCACCCCGAAGACCTCAACGCCCTGCACGACAGCAGCCTCACGAGCGTTTTCCAGCGGTACAACCATCCCGGAAAAACCGTTCTTCGACGCAGTCATTGCCATACTCAATACACCGTTGACATGCCTCACCCGACCATCCAGCGCCAGCTCCCCGACAACAATGTATCTTTTGAGGCCGTCGCTTTGCAGACCCCCCGAAGCGGCCAACATACCCAAAGCGACAGGCAGGTCAAAGGCGGGACCTGCCTTTTTCACATCGGCAGGCGCCAGATTTATCAGACAGCGCGTGTCGGGATAATTATGGCCCGTATTGACAATGGCGCTTCGGACCCTTTCGATGCTCTCCTTGACCGCGGTATCAGGCAGACCCACTATCATCGGCTTATCAAAGCCACCACGGGCAACGTCAACCTCGACCTCGCATACTATCCCTTCAATTCCCTCTAATGTTACGCTGTGCAATCTGGCTAACATGTCCACTTTCCCGTCAATACGTAAATACTCAACTTCCCGAAACTGCAGGGGGATATTCTAAGAGCTTTGCGCATTATCGGCAAGATGTTTTTGTGCAGGTTCGGCGTGAATTGAAGATATCCGCTTCGCTGGTAAGGGACTGCAGGATACCCTTATTGTCGATTTGCATCGTCCTCAAGCAGTTTTCTCAGATACACATTTTCGCGACGTGTGGCCTCAAGGTCGAAAAGCATATACTTGATGCTTACCCTGAGGTAGTCTAACGACTCCTGTAGATTATTCACACTTTTCCTTAGCTCTTTATGACAATCCCTTGTCTGCTTTGCCAGCATTATCAACCTATCCCTTTGCGGCGGGGGGATAGAGCCGATTTCGTGTACCAATTCGTTTAACTTCTTTTCAAAAGTGGCTTCATCCATTGCTCGCCCTCGTGCTCCTGAAAAAACTGTTCACCTGCTTTTCAAATTTGCATTCTAACATTTCCGCAAACTATATGCCAACATTGATATCCCCGTCTTTTTTCCTGTATTTAAGACCTCGAAGGCCCTTTTGCAGCTTCTCAGGACTGATACTAACTGGATAATCCGATAAAAAGCGTTATATTAGTTTAATCGGTGCGTTGACTTATTCAAACACCGGCTATAAAGTAGTATATTTTGGGTGAATAATGAAGACCTGCTCAAAACAGTTTTTCTGCAACGTTGATTTTTGTAAACATACCGCCTGATAATTAACCCTAAGCTCAGGAGCTTAACGCTTTTTTTGTGTATTTAATCGCTAAGCTTTCTTAATTCATCGAACGGGGCTTTGCAAAGGCTTTGCTTCCGCAACAGCTTCGGTTCGTTTCGACCTGAAATTGCGAACCTGATGCATAAAGGCTTCCAGTCGCGTCTGAAGTGTCGGGTCCTGCTGACCGTCATAACTTACGTTTATTACAGGCATACCACCGCAGTCGCTGCTTAACCTGCGGCTGAGGGAACAGACAATATTTGAAGGCATACACGTAAAGGGGCCGACGCTGACAGCTCCGCCGGCACCGTGATGATACATCTCCACTATCCTGCCGACACTTAAAATGGCTTCGCCCTCAAATGACACGTCCAGATACGGAAGCGCCATCTTAATAGTGTCGTTAATATCACCTTCGGCAAGCGGACCAAAATGTTTCTCAAGCGGCGCCGCTAATCGCCGTTCTATTTTGTGCTGGAAATAATTCCTTATTACGTTCTCCAGATACGGCTTGAGCCTCAAACGTCTGACCGAATCGAGCTTTCTCGCCAGGTTGGTATAATAAAGCCATTCGCTGACACTGGCCAGATTGACCCGGGCGCCGAGGGCCTCAAGCTGACGTATTATATCACAGTTGGCAAAGACATGATTACGTATATAAATCTCACCGACCACAGCTACAAGGGGCCGTCTTTGTGAGCGGTCAAGCGGCACCTGTGCCAACTTTGAGGCACAGATTTCCATCTGCCGGGCCAATTGGTTTTCGTTTGCATCGGCCTCAATAGCAGCCACTATTCGGCCCAGACACCCCCGATAGACCTCTTCAGCCTGTCCGGGCTGCGTCTCGTATGGCCTTATCTTCAAAAGTACCTTGAAAAGTAAATCTACTGCACCTACGCCGGTAAAAGCCAGTCTTGAGGGATCTTTGCTGAAACGCCGCATATCATCGTAGAAGCTCATATCCTGATTGGGCGCGACTATTGGTACTTTACCCGGCATACCTACCTGCTTCAGTATCAACTGCTGCAGACAATTATACTGCCCGAACCGACAGGGGCCGCTGGTGGAAGGCATAAAGAAAGCAGCCTTTGCCGGGTCGAAACCGGTCTCGTTAATCTTCTTGAGCATATTGCCGGCGGTAATTATGCAGGGCAGGCATTCCCTCCCGGAAGTGTATTTTCGTCCCCATCGAAGCGTTTCCTCATCGGCGAGCGGCAACACCTGTGCATCCTGACCGCAATGACGAAACGCAGCGGCTACCGCATAAGAACTGTCGCCCATCCAGGGAACATAAAGCGTTCGGCCGAGGCAATCGCCCCACCGCCGGCGCCACGGGCTTGTTGACGGGTGCTTATGGCTTTGAAGGATTGATACCTTTTGCCTCCTCCGGCGGGTTGCCTTGAGGCTTTCATGAAAAGCTTCTAATCTGGTAATAACGCCGGCATCCGCGCTGTGCTCGTCAATCTCAAGAACCAACGTAGGCTTTCGAAATTCGTCGCCGTCTGCGCCGGAACAGGTCATCAGCTCCTTGAACATTGAGATAATGAAGCTGTCCGGCCCACAGCTAAAGTTGCTCAGATAAACGGCGTTGAGCCGTGACTCCCGGCGGATTATGTGGGCAGCGCGGAAGATGTGCTGGCCGTACTTCCAGTACATCTGCTTTTGAAGCTCAGGCTCGTTCACATCCGCTTCAGCCAGGTCGAGGAAGTCCATCGGTATTGCAAGTATGTTCATTTGTCTCAGTTTCCGCGGAAGGTCAAGACTCACTCCAGGGTCACAGCCGTTGTAGGGCCTTGACACAATCACACACGCCCGTTGATTCTCACCGAGAGAGTCGAGTATCTGCCGGCCCTTTTGGCGACAGGCCTGTTCAAAAGACTTTTGTGCCTTCATCGCCAAAGTTAAAGCACGATTTATTTGAAACTTCGACACTTTCAAAATGCCGGTTAAAGGTTTCAGCGTATGACGCAACTGCCCGGCGTCTTCAAGTCGCAGATGCAGGTCGATAAGGCGATTTTTCCCCGCCCCACCGGGCCTCCTGCCCGGCGCCAGGCCGTCCAAATCAAAGCCCTTCGCCGACAGCACCGCCCTCATCTGATAAGGAATTGTCTGTACATAAGGACAAAGCTGGTTGGACCGGTTTTCGGGATATTCAGCCGGCATCGAAACTATGCTCGGCAGCCAGATATAATCGACGCCCATCTCGACGAGCTTGAGCACATGTCCGTGGGCGACCTTTATGGGAAAACAGGCCTGAGACAATATCGCTTCGGTGCCTGACTGGATAAGGCTTTTCGTGGTCTTTCCCGACAAAACTACCTCGAAACCAAGCTCATCAAAAAAGGTGCCCCACAAGGGCAGCAGTTGATAGTTGCTGAGGCACATCGGGATTCCGATTGTACCGCGATAATTCTGCGGTTTTTTCCGGGCCCGGCTTTGCGAGTCCAGTCTTGCGAAGCGTTCGAGCAACTGCTGTCGGCTGCCGAAAAGGTCCGGCAAATCCCGGCCCTTTTTTTCGTCCTTTTTAAGGTTATAGCGGTCGCATCGACTGCCGTAGTACAACGGGTCGCTTCCCGGCAGTGTAACCTCCTTAATCTCACAATGGTTCGAACAATGCGTGCATTCGAAGGTGCGAATTTTATATTTCAGGCTCGACAGGTCGAACCCGCGAAATTTGCTCTTCGGCCTTTCATCCGCCGGCTCGTTTTGCATAAGTTCGGCCATGTGCCGCCTGGCCAACTCGGCTGCGCCCAGCGCCCCGGTTACTTCGTGGTGGTCCGGAACGATGACTTCCTTGCCCATAACGGCCTCAAACGCCGCGGTTACCGCCCTGTTGAACGCGGTTCCGCCCTGGAAGAAGATTCGCCGGCCTATCCTGCGGTGTCCGACCACACGATTCAAATAATTTGTAACTATCGAATAAGCCAGACCCGCGACAAGGTCGGGCCTTTCGGCACCCTGCTGCTGATAACTCAACAAATCCGATTCCATAAATACGGTGCATCGCTCGCCAAGCCGGACAGGGGCTTTTGAGGTGAAGGCCTCGTTGGCAAACTCTTCCTTTATGCTCATACCCAACCGCTCGGCCTGTTCCTCGAGGAAGCTGCCTGTACCGGCCGCACAGGCGTGATTCATCTCGAAATCCACCACCACTCCATCCTCGAGCGAAATGTATTTGCTGTCCTGGCCGCCGATTTCAAAAATCGTATCCACGCCTGCATCCACTATCGCAGCTCCCGTCGCCTGGGCGGTAATCTCGTTAATCACAAGGTCGGCGCCGACAAAATCACCCGTCAGGTAGCGCCCGGAACCGGTCGTAGCCGCACCGAGTATCGCTACCAGTCCGTCAACTTCCTTTGCAACTATTTGCAGACCCTCACGGACCGCCTCTAAAGGCCTTCCCGCGGTCATAAGATACGCCTTGCTAAGGATATGTCTTTGCTCGTCCATTACCACGACGTTGGTGCTGATTGAACCGACATCAATACCGAGATATGCAGGTATCAAACCGCCCGCCCGGCGGCCCGCAGCGAGTATTTCACCGTGCACTTTGCTCACCGGCGTCGGATGCGACGGCTGCGACAGGGCATTGAGCCGATGACCGATTTTGTGTTTTTGTTTTATGTATCTGTCAAGCCGGGAAAGTATGACCCGAGGCTCCTGCACACTTCCGGTGCCCGGCCCTTGGCGCATCTGCACGAGAGCCGCTCCAATCGCGCCGCTGACAGCGTGCTCATTCGGAATAACAAGTCCACCTTCACCAAGCTCGAAAACTTTTTCAATCGCCCTTACCACACCGGCGTTCGCCGCGACCCCGCCACAAAAGGCGACAGGTCTTAAAAGCTCTTTTCCCCGGCAAAGGTTGCTCTTGAGATTTCTCGCAAGGCCGAGGCAAAGCCCGGCAACGATGTCGTGTACGGGTGTAGCCTGCTGCTGCAAATGAATCATATCACTCTTTGCAAATACGCTGCATCTTCCGGCGACCCTCGGGGGCGTTTGGCTTTTCAGGGCTAATTGTCCGAACTCATCTTCGATATTCAACCCGAGTCGGGTAGCCTGCTGGTCGAGAAAGCTGCCCGTGCCCGCGGCACAATTTGTGTTCATAGAAAAGTCAGCCATATCACCTGCGCCCGCGGTATCTCCCGATTGGTCCGGGCTACCAAGAAAGGTGATTTTGCTGTCCTGGCCGCCCATCTCAATCAGCGTGCGCACCTGCGGGCAAAGATGTCGAATGGCCGCGGACTGGCAGATAAGCTCGTTGACAAAATCTATGTCCAGTAATTTACATAAAGCCCTGCCTGCACTTCCGGTTCCGACCATTGTAGCTATCCGGTCGGGGGGGACCTTCTCAAAAAGCTCGCAAAGCAATCGGCGCGCCGTCTGAATGCCTCGGCCATGCGTTCGCTCATAGCAGAGGTATCGAATCTTTTTGTCGTCGTCCAACAGTGCTAATTTGCAACTCACAGAACCGATGTCGATACCGAGATGCAGTGAACCAGCCGCTGTCGGGCTGAGCCTCATATACTCGCCAAGATAACTTCGGACAATCCTTTTGCCGTTTACGCTTCTCATAGCAGCCGTACTTTAAGGTATATACGTCCAACCCGTCAAGTTTTTTTTCCGGAAACAGGTTAAATAATGCGATAATTGTCGGTTAGAAATTGTAGGATTTATTTGACTGGAATACTACGTTCGCCGCTTTCGGAAGCTATATAGTCAGGAGTCGTCAGCGGTCGGCTCTTGGGCCCAGGTCATCGGGTCCGGCGCAGGCGGTGTTGAGTCCGCGGGGGTGTATTCAATAGATACATGGTCAAAAGCAGCATAAGACCCCGAACCCGTATTGCGGAATGAGATGCCGAGCTGCTGACCAATAGAAGCGGGATAGTCACCCACATCAAACGTTATAGTAATCGGGGTCCAGATAGTCGGCCAGTCATTGACCCAGTAGAGCTCGCGGATGCCTAACACATCCTGCTCTTCACCTATAGTGTAGTCATAGCCCAGATAATATGTGCCGTTCTCTTCCCAGATATGCGGATGTCCGGGATTGTCCTGGAATCCTTCGGCACCGAGTAAAAATGAATTTCCATATTCATTCTCACTTGAATCCCATTCCAAAAGGCCCACACCTTCTTTATCATAGAAAGGACCGGTGGGGCTGGTACCCCGCCCCCCACGAATGCTATAGTTTAGCCCTAAATTGCCATAGCTGGCTAAAAAGTACCAGTATCCGTCATGCTTATAAAGACAGGGTCCTTCCGCCCATTTATTGCCGGCTGTCCATTCATCACCGCTCCAGTTGGCAACTGCGGTGTGATACCACGAAGGATGGGTATCATACTCCGGATTCGAGGGGTGCCCAATCAACTTTCCGTCGCTTGGATCCATTTCCGAAACACGCAGGGGCAGGCCTCCCCAGCTCATCCACAGTTTGCCGGTGTCGGTATCATAGTAAAGATGAGCATCAATGCACCATGGATTTTCACTTCCCTCGTGTTCTAAAATTGTACTCCCGGGAGTCCAGGTGTAATTGGGCGGGCTGCCGGTGGCATTAAGAATCCATATTTGGGAATAGGGATTCGGCGACTCCTCGTAGTAAGTGTTATATAACGCCTTCAAACCCTGTGGCGTTATAATCGGGCCGACGGCCATATCGACATCATAATCGGAGTCAACCTGATGATACCAGGTATCGTCAATTGGGTCTGCAGTATCCAACTGATAGAAAGGATATCGAGCTCCAAATTCCATCCTGTATCCGGCGTCAAGCCAGACATTTCCACCGTCATCGTTGAAGTAGTTTTGCGGAGCACCCTGAAGTTCTGCCGGATTAACGTTCTGAGTGGTAGAGGTGATTGTTGTCGAGCCGTAGAAAAGTCGCACTTCGGCATTAGTGTCAGCAGTAACTCCTCTGTCATTTATGCTCCTTGCCCATACCGTAAGTGTAAAGGTTTCACCGGCTTCGATTGTGTGCCCTGTAAGCTGGGTGGTATAACCTGAGCCGCCCGAGCAGGTGGCATACCTGATGCCGTCAGGTGCCGCATAGTATTCCGAGTTATCCGTTGTTGCACCGCTCCAGCCGGTCGAACCCGACTCGAAGCTCGGATTCACCAACGTAATCGTATCGCTTTGCGCCCCCGCACATAGCACCATTAAGACGAATAAAGTCAATAATTTGTATAATTGTGTTCTCAATTCCACCTCTGTCATGGTCCAAGAGAATACCACACACGCTGCCATTTTATTTGTCTTCAGTCGGTAAAGACGCCCAGGTCAAAGGATTGGGCACCGGTGGGTCATCATCGGAAGTGTCGGGGGCTATCTTTAAAAATCCAAAAGCGTTGGAGCCAACAGTACCCCAAAAAGCATCTGTGTCCGTGAAGACTATATAGCCGCCGTCGCTGGTCAGGCCGAGATATTCTCCCGCGGTGTTACCGACACTGGTAGGGGGATAAACATCCTGCCAGAGCAGGTTTCCATCAGCGTCCGTTTTTACCACGTAGGCCTTCCATTCGTCCGAACAACCGGAAGGGTGACCACAAGCGGAATAGGAATATTCGTCCCCCGAACCGCCCACGATAACATAGCCGCCATCAGGAGTCTGGCGGACACCATAGGCCTCGTCGTGAATGTAATCGGCATTATAGCCTCTTGGCTGGCCAAAGGTCTTATGCCACTGTTCGGTTCCCGAGCTATTGATCTTTACAAGATAGTAATCCCAGTTGGCAACTCCATAAGATGTGGTATGGCCTCCAAGGATGTAACCACCATCCGAAGTCAAATCAAAATCATAACAATGTTCGTCGTTTGTACCTCCATAGTGATATTTGTTGGTCTCAGTTCCACTGCTGTTGGTCTTTATAAGAACCGCATCCGTATGGTCGCCGCCGCTATAGTACCATGCCGTTGAACAAACGGCAAAGCCGCTGCCATCGGCCCGAACCTTAGTGCCCTGAGGAACAGTAAGACCTTTGTCCCATATTACGTTTCCGTCCGCATCGGTCTTCATTATGAAACCGTCCCCATCATCCACAATAAACACAAAACCGGCTTCGGGACAATTTTTATATCCGGTGGCGACTATTGAGCCGTCACCGAGTATATCGATCCCGCGGATTGCACAGTTGTTAGAACCCGAATAGTACTTGGGCCAGCCGGAAACGATATTTCCCGAAGCTTTCTCAAGCTTTACCAAGGCTCTTTTCATATTGCCCAAATTATAGAGGCCTCCGCCGCAGATGAAACCATCTGAAACCTCGGCCACACAGATACCAATGTCAGGCTGGCTACCTGTCCCAATGACCTTCTGCCATTGCTTGTTTCCATTTGAATATGTCTTGATAACTAACATCTGAGGGCAATCGGATGAATCCCAGGTCTGTCCTATTCCGATGTAGCCGCCGTCGCTTGTCTGAATACCTTCATGGACATGGTTTCCGAAACTGGTGCCATATCCTTTATGCCACGCCATCGGCAGAGCATCGACAGCATAACACGAATCTGCGAATAACGAAAAGACCGCAAAGAAAACCGCCAACACAGCAAATCGTATCTGAATATTTCTTTTGTTATTCACCGCAGTTCTTTCCTTAAGCTGTTGGGCCCAACAAATCATAAGCCCGCCAACGTTGCGATTTCGGAGGCGTCCAGCGCGCGGTTGTAGATGCGAACATCGTCAATCAGGCCGTTGAAATATCTGTTCTGGCCGTCATCTAAAATACCGATTTTGACATCCAATATACCACCGGTCTCAATTGTCTGACCCGAAGAGGCCGTATCCGTCATCTTAACACCGTCCACATAAAGCTCAACATCGGCCACATCTATATAACCCATCGGCAATACCGCCGCAACGTGGTGCCACGTGCCGTCCCGCAGGTCCGGGCC
>DUZQ01000003.1 GCA_013349435.1 Planctomycetota bacterium
GAACGTCTTTTCCGGCCGCATTTTTCGCAATTTCGACAGCTTTTTCGTTTATCAGTTCTGTTTTTTCAGCAAGTCCGAATTGAGCTAATTTGATGGGATTGGCGCCAAATGTGTTAGTTTCGATGAAATCTGCGCCTGCTTGTACATATTCAGTGTGTATTTTGCCGATCAGATCAGGTTTGGTCAAATTCAATTCATCATAACAGGTATTTATGAATACGCCGTGCTGATATAACATCGTCCCCATTGCACCATCAGCAATGACAACTTTTTTATCAAGCAAATCAGAAAGCGTAAATCGACCAGTAAATTCCATTTGTCAAACCTTTATTCCTTGTTCACGTAACCGCTGTGTCTTTGTCTGGGAACACGATTCACATCTGAATTTAGGGGTTACTTTGCTTTTGTCATAGTTGGCTGTTTTAACGAGGCGATAGCCCCTTGCTATTTTGCCACAGTCGCAACATTCTATGTTATCCTGGATTTCCCATTGGGCCTTGAGCCTGGGCGAGGTAAAAATAAACTTGTCCACCCAAAAAAATATCAATCCTCCTACCAAATTGGCTGCGATTGTTGCAACCAGTTTGTTTGTAGTCGCCAATACCATCAGCGCAACGGCTAATATGGGTGTGCTCAACTGCCATCTGACCAGATATAAACCATATTGTTTGTAGTTTGTTTTCATGTCCAATCCAAAGAGTTTTCGAAACTTGTCATCAATTAACAGCTAACAATACGAGCAAACACAATACCACATTTTATATTTACTCACAAAAACAAATTCAATTGACTGAAATAATATCTATGCTGCAGCAATTATTGTCTTTTCCTGAGCAGGGACGGTTCTATCTGTTTCCTGGCACCTGTAGTGCTGTATCATGACTAACATTGTGAGAATACGAACGAGCTTTATTTGCTTTGGCTTTCTTAACCAAACTTAATTCCGGCACGGTTACGGCTATACGGATGGTGGCATTTTGCACCGGTAGTTTGTTGGTTGAATTGCATATTGCAGCCATCCTAAGTCGCCGTTGCTTTAAGTATAAGGCGATTCACTTTTTATAAGTGCTTGTACAGTCAAAAGATACATTTCTATTCTGCATTGTTCCCGGTTCCTGGCACGTTGTTTGCTAATAGTTTAGTTGATGCATGATGGAATGAAGATAGCGATACCAGTATGGAAGGGGTATGTCTCAAACGTTTTTGATTTTGCCGGCAAACTTTTGCTGGTGGAAATCGATAACGGTGAAGTGACAAACCGGTCTGAAATTCCGTTGGGTAGCTGTTCTTTGCTGCAGCGCGCAGAAAAGTTGAAGAGTCTTGAGGTGAATGTGGTTGTTTGCGGAGCGATTTCGCATGCACTTGCAAATATGATTGCGGCATCGGGGATTCAGCTTCTGCCATACGTAACGGGCGGTGTTGATGAAATATTGCAGGCGTATTTGAAGGGCCAACTGGTACAGCCGCGATTTGCCATGCCCGGTTGTTGGCCTGGTGCACGCAAAGGCTTTGGGCGTCGCAGAGGAGGCGGGCGCAGACGACTTCGGCAAGGCGGCAGGCGGCGGTTTTAAGTCAAAAAAAGTCGAAGGGAACCGAAATGAAAGTTGCTGTAACGGCACAGGGAAAAGAGATGTCAAGCGAAATTGATACCAGGTTCGGGCGGGCACAATGGCTCGTTGTGGTTGATACCGAAACGGGCGATTTTCAGGCTCACGATAACGTAGTGAATCTCAATGCCGTCCAGGGAGCAGGCATTCAAACCGGGCAGAACATTGCCAATCTCGGTGTCGAGGCGGTGATAACCGGCAACGTAGGCCCGAATGCTTTCAAGACGCTCAATGCAGCCGATGTAAAAATATTTCTCGCAGAGAAGCAGACGGTTGTTGATGCAATAGAAGCATTTAAGGCGGGCACACTAAAAGAGGTAAACCAGGCGAATGTTGAGGGACATTGGATTTAGTTAAGGAGAAAGAATAAATGCCGGGATTTGATGGTACAGGTCCGTTGGGTCAAGGACCGATGACGGGACGTGGTCTGGGGTTTTGTGTTTTGACGAGTTCCGAAGCAAATCCGAACGAGACACAAGGTGTTGCGGGATTACAGGCTGTCCCCATTAGTCAAAAAATCACAAATTTTGAAAATACCCTAAAGGAGGTGATTAATATGCCTCGTGGAGATGGAACAGGTCCTGCCGGAATGGGACCGATGACAGGTAGAGCCGCGGGTTTTTGTGCCGGCTATCCCGTGCCGGGCTATATGAATCCTGTTGTCGGAAGGGCAGGTTTTTATGGTGCCGCCGTACCAGGGCCTTACAGTGCCGGCGCCTACGGCTATGGCGTACCTTATGCGGGCAGGATGAATCCGTGGCTGGGCGGGGGTTTCGGCATCGGCCGCGGTTTCGGACGAGCAAGAGGCTGGGGCAGAGGTCGCAGGGTCGGCAGATTAGGTTATTGGTATTAGTTTAAGATTAGCGGTTAACCGCTAAGAAGTTATTCCAGAAAGGATGTATATTATGCCAAGAGGCGATGGTACAGGGCCTACTGGCCAAGGGCCCGGTACGGGACGTGGTATGGGTCGAGGCCAGGGCCAGGGAAGAGGCAGAATGGGCGGTCCGTTTGCAGCAGGGCCGGGCGGTAATTGCGTCTGTCCGAAATGCGGAGCAACAGCTGCTCATACCGCAGGACAGCCTTGTAATGCAAAAAGTTGTCCAAAGTGTGGAACGAAAATGACAAGAAGTTAACATTTTTTTCGAAAGGAGAATTATTATGCCAGGTGGCGATGGAACAGGTCCTGGAGGTTTAGGACCAATGACAGGTAGGGCTGCGGGTTTTTGTGCCGGCTATCCGGTGCCGGGTTATGCAAATCCTGTTGGCGGACGTGGTATGGGTATGGGCTGGGGCCGTGGCGGTGGCTGGGGTCGAGGTCGAGGTTTTGGTTGGGGCAGAGTTGGATATGGCTTTCCTGCTTATGGTAGTGCTGTGAATCCATACGCTTATGGTGGTGCTGTGAATCCATACGCTTATGGTGGTGCTGTAAACCCATATGCATATGGTGGTGTGCCGTTTGCGCCAACAGTTGCACCTCAGCAAGAACTGGATGGTCTCAAAGGCCAGGCCGAATATCTTGAAGATACCCTTGACGGAATCAAAAAACGCATAGAACAGCTCGAAAGCCAGGAAAGCGGTAAGGACTAAGAGACAGCCAGCTAAGGATTCACCTCTTAGATGCTACTGGACTCCTGAAAGGCGTGGTGTATCTGTATAGCACTTAGCACCGTCCCTGGGTTTTTTTAGATGTAGTTTTTCTGCGTTCGGTTGTATATGGCAATTGCGATTTGGATTTCATATAGTGTTTAGGATCGCTGTTTTTTGATGTTAAGCTTTAACGAGTTTACAAGGAGTTAAGACGATGCCGATATTTGAGTACAGATGTAATAAATGCGGACATAAGACGGAATTTCTGGAAAAAAGCGGCGGCAGAAGCAAGCACGTTTGCGAAAAGTGTGGAAGCTCGGATATGCAGAAATTATTTTCGGGCTTTTCCGTTGGTCAGAGCAGTCAGTCCGGCGGTTCCTGCCCAACCGGTACGTGTCCCCTTGGTTAGAAAGGATATTTTATGAAAATCGCAGTAACATCGACAGGGCCCGGTCTGGATGACAATGTGGAGGCCCGATTCGGCCGATGTCCTTATTTTTTGATTATTGATAGTGATACGATGCAGTTCGAGGCGATTGAAAATCCCAACCTTGCCCTCGGCGGTGGTGCGGGGATACAGTCCGCGCAGTTGATGTCTGAAAAAGGAGTAACAGCGGTACTCACCGGCAACTGCGGCCCCAATGCGTTTAACGTATTCGGCCAGGCGGGCATACAGGTTGTCGTTGGTGTCAGTGGGCGGGTCCGCGACGCCGTTGAGCAATTCAAAACAGGGGACTTTTCTTCTGCTTCGGGACCTAATGTAGCCAGCCATTTTGGTGTAAATACTGCTCCTCAGGATGCAAATCCGGCGCAAATAAATCCAGGCCCTTCGGTCGGTGGTATGGGAGGCGGCATGGGCCGGGGTATGGGCCGAGGCGGCGGTATGGGACGCGGTATGGGTAGAGGCATGGGTCGAGGCGGCGGTATGGGTCGTGGTATGGGTATGACGGCAGCGATGGGCATGCCTCCAGCTGGCGGGGCAGCAGGTTTTGGGACCGATGCCGGTGGACAGAATCCTGAGCAGGAATTGGCTGCCCTAAAGCAGCAGGCCCAAATGCTTGAGCAGCAGAAACAAGAACTCAATCAAAGAATAACTCAATTTCAAACCGGCCGCAGGGCAGTTGCAATTGTTGACCCTGAAAAATGTGCCGGTTGCGGAATATGCCAGGATGTGTGTCCGACAGGCGCAATCTCAGTCAACGGCCAGGCACATATTAATGATGAAATCTGTACAGCCTGTGCCGCCTGCGTTTCGGAATGTCCCAATCAGGCAATCGTAATCGCCCAGAAAAACTTGAAAAACCCCGGTAGATAGAGGGATAGGCAAGTGTTAAAGGGAATGAACCCGCGAGGTGGTATCTGTATGCTGCAAGGTTTGTGGAATCGAAAAGAAGGATTTCAAATTGCAGCAAATTTCGTCGGAGCGTCAGGAGGTTATGTGTAACCCGGCCGGTCAGGCCCGGTTGCTGAATGATGCAAAAACGCAGCTTAATGTTCTGTGCGGGCTTTGTGTCGGCCATGATGCAATTTTCTCGAAGGTCTCAGAAGCCCCCGTAACAACGCTTATCGCCAAGGACAGAGTCCTTGCCTACAATCCCGCAGGGGCTATTTACAGCCGCTATATTAGAGAACGCTTTCAAGAAACTGCATAGCACAGATAAACGCAGGAATTTGATTGGAATCAGGAAGTTCAAGAAAGGAGTGATAGTGGTTTTGTTTAAGAAAATAGTAAAAGATATTGGTCAGAAATGGCAAGCCATGGTTATGGGCACGAAGGCTGTATGTATCACTTTATCTATAGCAATGGGGATGCTTTTTGTTACTAATGCTAAAGCCGAAACTGTTAAAGAAAGAGATTGGCCCTATTCATTCTCTAAAGGAGGCTTTCAGATATACCAGTCTGAAGACGAAAGCCAAAGGCTGACCTTGGGAGGTAGTATTCTTTACAGATATGCCTACTGGAACTGGTTTGAAACAAATGGAGGTACTAATAGGAAAAACAACGATTATGACTTTAGTTTTCAAAGGACCCGCTTGAATTTGAAATATACTTCAGAAGGTATTGAGATTTTCTTTCAGCCTCAATATGTTCATATGTTTGATCTGCCTGATGATGCAGTTTCAGATGCATCCGGCAAAGGACCTTTTGGGATGGGCGGTTTGTATTATCTTCATAATCCGGAAGAGAACCCGTATGATTTTGGTGTTCATCAGGCTTATCTTCGTCTGAATAACCTTTTTGACACAAACCTGTTTTTTAAGGGTGGTAGATTTGAATATAGTGATGGCCTTGAAGTGCAGGATAAGAAAGACGGGAAAAAATTCAATATTCTAAAAAATATGCGTCTTGCAGATAGAATGATTAGCCCCTTCGGTTGGTCGGCTTTTGGCAGAAGTTTTGATGGGGTCATGGCTGGATGGGATGATGAAGAATTCAATTTGACCACTTCATTTTTCTATCCTAACCAGGGAGGTTGGGAAAAAGATATTGATGAAACCATCAACGACATTGACATTTTTACTACAACATTAACCGCTAAAAAGGGTACGCTACTTCCCGATACTGAATTCGCTGCATTTTTTTACAACTATGAAGACAAAAGAGATTGTACTCAAAGGCCGGATAATGAAAGCCGCCCTTCTTCTCATGCTGATATAGAAATACAAATGTATGGAGGACATGTTTTAGGCATATATGATTGGGGTCCGGGCCAGTTGGATACTTTGCTATGGGGGGGTGTACAAACCGGCGACTGGTATGATAGAGACCATAACGCGTATGGAATTGCCGGCGAAATCGGCTACCAATTTACAAAGATGGCCTGGAAACCGTGGTTTAGAACGGGGTATTTTATAGGTTCAGGTGACAGCGACCCCTCTGACGGAGACCATGAAACCTTTTTCCAGATGGCTCCCGGAACGAGAAAGTACCAGTTGTATCCATATTACGACCTTCAAAACAACAGAGATTTTTTTGTGCAGTTGATCACCAAGCCCACTAAAAAGCTTACTGCAAGGATGGATTACCATATAGTTCAGTTGGATGAAAGTTCGGATAGATGGTATATGGGCACCGGTCCAACCCAGAAAAGTGGCTGTATTTCCGGATATATTCCCCGATCTTCCGGAGGGCATGATGCGTTGTCACAGGAGTTTAGTATTATGCTGAGTTACGCACTGAATCCACAATTAAATCTTGTAGCATTTTATAGCCATGTATGGGGTGAAGGTGTGGTAAAGAATGTATATGAAAAAGATAATGAAGCTGACTATTTTTCTTTGCAGATACAGTACAAATTTTAATTTGAAAAGGAGATTCAGATGTCGGATAAAGCCAAAAGCAGTTCCCCAAATGAGCTTACTGCACACTATATTCTGCGTTGGTTCTCTCCCCGGTGGTTTATATTTGTGATGGGTACTGGAGCATTAGCCAATATATATCAACTTATCGCGGGTAAGCCGGATGGTTTGCTTCATAATCTGGCTGTCTTATTCCTGACACTTGCAATCGCTGTTTTCTTCACAGCTTTAGTCTTTCTTATCGTCCGTTTTGTAGTAGGCATGGATTGTATTTTGAAGGAATGGAGGCATGCAAGCCTTATCCAGTTTTACTCAACCATTTCCATTGCGGCGGCCGTATGCGCTACGGGTTTGTTCAATGTTCCCCTTTCGTTTATTTCAAAAGCCCTGGCACATAATTTAGCTGTTATATTCTGGTGGATATCTCTTGTGGTAGGGCTGTTTTTTATTTTCTTTACACCCTTTAAGGTAACCAGCGGCAATCACGCACAGCCGAGAAGAGCTTTAGGTTTCTGGTTTTTAGCTCCGGTTGGTCTTTTTGTTTTGGTTTTTGCAGGTAATTTCTGGGCCTTGCAAATGCCGGACCAGGCTCATGTAAAAAATATCTTGTTTCTTAATACCCTCATATTAGGAGTTGCTATTCCTCTTACTACAATAATTTACACGATTGTTTTATTCAGGGCTCTGTTCTACAACTTTCCCCGCAGAGATGTTGCTCCGAGTTTTATGATAGGTGTTGCCCCGGTGGGAGTCTCAGTTATTGCGATAAATACAATAATACCGGTACTCGGAAAAAGCGGTATCGCGATTATTACCCCCGAAGCCCTTGCCCCTTTTATTAAAGTTATATCCTTATTGCTCTGGAGTTTTGGTTTATGGTGGCTCATTTATGCGATCCTTACGATAGTGCTTTATATGGTGAAACACAGGGTTCCTGTAACTTTAGGGTACTGGGCTTTTATATTTCCGCCGGCGGCATATACTATCGCTACTTTAATCCTCGCAAAGTCACTAAGTCTGCCTTTACTAAAGAATTTTGCAGTGGTTTTGACGATAGTATTTACTCTGTGGTGGGCCGTGAATTTCGTTCTTACTATCAGAGGAATGGTCAATAAAACTATTTTTGATGTCTCTCCAACGTTTAAGGGCGACATCCCATATCTATAATTGTAAAGGAAGGTAAAATTATGACGAAGAAACTGATTTTCATGAAGGGCCAGGAGTTTATACAAAAGATTTTGTCGGGAGAAAGAGATTTTGCAAACATAGAATTAGAGCAGGATTTCGATTTGTCCGGCTATGAAGGATTTGATGAACTGCAAACCTATCTTAAGAATGCCGACCTCGAAGAAAAACCACTGATTGTGGAAAATTCTAAATTCAGGCAATTAGATGCCGACGGTCTATATTTGCCCTTCTTGAAAGCCAATAATGCGAATTTTAAGCACGGCACTTTTATGTCAGCAAACTTTGAGAGTGCTCAATTCAAAAATGCTGATTTTCGGTATGCCAGATTAGCCCAGGTAAATATGAAAAATTCAAATTTAGAAAACTCGGATTTAAGACAAGCAGATTTGTATTTATCATCTTTAATTGGAACAATATTGACAGGGGCCGATTTTTCCGGAGCAAGTTTGCAGTTCACAAATATGCAGGCCGCGGATGTAAAAGGCATTAAGAATTTAGGGCTGGCACGTTTTGTCGAGACAACAAATTTTCAGTTTGCCGATTTAACTGAAAAAGAAAAAAGTGTTATTAGAAGAGAATTGTGGGCCCAACAGGGCAAAAAAAGAAGATTATTCGGAGGTAGCGGATAAATACAAAAGTGGTTGTTAAGAATACATTATCAAGAAGGAAATTGAAAGAAAGGTATTTGTGTTATGGAAAATACATACTTGTTTAGGGCAAAGAGTTCAAAATCTGTTCAGGATTTTATCGAAAGCTTAAAGGAAAATGCGTCGAAGTTTGATTATTATGTGCGATATGTTTTTAATAAAAGACAAGAGTACGAGCAACGCGGTATTAGTGTTGAAGACCATTTTAATGCCTATCAGGTTATGTTGTGCAGTTTCAATTATAAGGGTTTGCAGAAGAATATTGAGCGGCTTGCGGTTTTGCTGCTGCCGAAACAGGTTGTAGTATATGAAAGAGATGGAGTTACAAATATACTTTATTTACCATTTAGCGAAGAATTTATCAGGGAAGTATTACCTGAGGATGAACAGTTTGCGGTTAATCAAAGCAAGGCTTGTCGAAGAATAATAAAATTGATTGAAGCGTCCAAATAAATTGGAACAGGCCGGTATAAATTTCTCACAGAGATAACAAATGGAACAGACATTTAGCGCAACGGAAATAAAGGTTGGTTTTCATCCGGCCGGTTACAGGATAGATAAAACGGCATCGCCGATGAACAGATATACGAAATGGGACATTTTAGAGGGTGATAAATGGTGTAATCCGAAGCCGGTTTGTTTCGACTCTTTGCCGCAGCAAGGCTGGATTGCAGTGGATAAATTTGATTGGAACGAAGTTAATACGACAGGATAACGGAACGAAAGATTATGTTAGCCCTTGGTATAGCCATCCTATCCATTCTGGTCATTTCGGTGCTGATGAGCATGACCGGTCGTGGTGGAGGCAACTTTTATGTTCCTGTGTTAGTGGCTTGCGGATTGCCTATGCTTCGAGCGGCTACATCTGCACAATGTATCCTGCTGTGCACGGCTATGTCGGCTGCGCTGGTCTTTCAGAAGGGCCGTTCAATTGACTGGAAGCTTGCGATGGTGATCGATCCACCAACAGATGTGATGGCTTTAGTGGGTGGATACTATGCACATCTTTTGCCGGGCGGGGTTTTGAAGTTTGTTTTTGCCGGTTTACTTCTATTGTCGGGCTTGTTCATGTTGCGACCTGTGAAAAACAGACCGCTTCTCAAAAAGAAAAAATTTGGCTTCTGGCATTGCAAGTTCGGTGAGTATGAATATGATGTGAATTTGTGGTTGGCCCTGCCGATCACCGCGGTGACCGGCTTGATTGCGGGAATGGTCGGGATATCCGGAGGGTCTTTCAAGGTCCCATTGATGGTTATTGGCTGTGGTGTACCCATGCGCGTGGCGGTAGGCACATCTTCTGCCATGGTCGCAGCCACGGCTTTTATGGGAATGGTGGGGCACTGGGCAGCCGGTGATTTCAACACGTTGTGGACTGTTCCCATGAGCGCCGCGGCGATAACAGGAGGACTTGTTGGCGGTGTATTTTCTCTTAAAACAAAGCCGAAAAACCTTAAAAAAATATTCGCTTTTACAACTTTTGGAGCGGCTTTATTTATGGTAATAAACTCATGGCTATTACTTCGAAATGGATAGGTGGCAATATGCAAATAGCGGTCGCAAGCGGTAAAGGTGGTACGGGCAAAACAACAATAGCAACGAATCTGGCATGCTCAATTGCTCAGACGGGCGAAGTTGTTCAGTATCTTGATTGTGATGTTGAGGAGCCGAACGGCCATATATTTTTGAAGCCGGATATAGCGGAAACGCAAAGTGTTACTATCGGCGTGCCCCAGGTTGATACCGAATTGTGTAACGGCTGTGGGGAATGCGGCAGGCTTTGTCAGTACAGCGCTATCATTTGCCTTAAGGACAAAGCGATGACTTTCGAGCAGTTGTGTCATTCATGCGGCGGCTGTATGCTGGTTTGCCCGACCGGGGCCATCAAGGAGAAAGCCAAGGAAATCGGCTTTGCCGACTTTGGTTCGGCAAACGGCGTGAAGTTCGGGCAGGGTCGACTGAAAATCGGTGATATTCATACACCGTCATTGATAAAACGAGTTAAAACCAATTCACTCGATGAAGGCGTGGTCATTATCGACGTTCCTCCCGGGACCTCCTGCCCTGTGATTGAGGCGGTCAAAGGTGCCGATTTTGTCTTGCTGGTAACCGAGCCGACACCGTTCGGATTGAATGATTTGAAGTTGGCGGTATCGATGGTAAGAGAACTGAAGCTGCCTTTTGCTGTGGTGGTAAATCAGAGCGATATAGGCGACGCGAAGGTGCACCAGTATTGTGCCGGGGAAGATATAGAAATAATTCTTGAGATACCGAACGACCGCAGAATCGCAGAGGCTTATTCGGTCGGCAGGATGATTGTTGACGTTTTGCCCGAATACAGGAAAGATTTTGCAGGTTTATACAAAAGTGTCACCGGAAAGCTTAAAGGCTCAAACAAATGAAAAGAGATGACCCCGATTTTATGGAAAGGATAAGCCTCGACCTGGAGACTCGGCGGGTGGCGTGTAAAATTCTTGACGTAAAAGATATGACGGGCAAAGAAGATTTGAAAAAAGCTTACCGGCGAGTCGCAATGAGGTTTCACCCTGATAAAAATCCGAACGACCCTGATGCGAAAAAGAAATTTACACTTGCCAAATGTGCGTATGAGCTTCTGGCGGAGGATAAACCGTGCGCCGAGTTGCTGAATGAAATTAATTCCTGGCCGGGTGTTCCCGATGACAGCAAATACAGGCTTGATAATCCTTGGGGGCATTTTTTGTGGTGGCGTGAAAAGTTTTTCGATTCCGAAAAAAGCCAAGGCGCAAAGGGCAAACGTTCTTCCTGCATTTAACAAAGCTTTCTTAGCCGGGTTTTGTTATGGAAAAATACCTCAAAGCATGCAAAACGGATTTTTGGAAGGAGATTTTCAAGGCTGAGTTAGGCTATATTTTGCAAGAGCTGGAAGGTGCCAAGGATATTTTGAGTGTCGGTTGTGGACCGGCGATTATAGAAGCCGGCTTGAGCGGACACGGTTTTAAGGTTACAGGTTTGGATGTCTCTAAAGAGGCTTTGGAGCAAGTGCCGAACGGTATCAGAACGGTGGCAGGCTCGGCGGAAAACATGGATTTTGCAGATTCTTGTTTTGATGCGGCTATTTATGTTGTTTCTCTTCAGTTTATCGAAAAATATAAGGAGGCTATTAAAGAAACCGCTCGAGTTCTGAGGCCGAATGGCGGGATTTTGGTTATGCTGCTCAATCCGGTGTCTGAGTTTTTTAAGAAAAAGGCCGGCGACCCAGCCTCTTATTTAAGCAGGATTAGGCATACGGACCTAAAAGCGATTGAGAAAACGATGGCAGAACATTTTTCCATACAAACGGAGTACTTTTTAGGAATCAATGGAACGGAAATATTCCAAAGCCGGAATCCGAAATTGGCTGCTTTGTATATTGTAAAAGGAACAATAGAATAACATGAAAACGCTTTTTATATTTAACAGAAATCCTTACGACGGAACCGATGTAACCTGGAACGGCCTTCGATTGGCTGAGCACCTGCTCAACATTGGTTTGGAGGTGAACATATTTTTGATGAACGATTCGGTCGATTTGGCTCGTGATGTAACCAAACCGACTGAAGGTTACTTTGATTTGGGGAAAATGCTGAAGGATTTAATTGCTAAAGGCGTTCCAGTTAAAGTATGTGGTACCTGCAAGGTACGATGCGGTATCCACAAGGGAGAGCCTTACTTTAAAGGAGCCCAGGAGGCAAAGATGACTGAACTGGCACAGTGGGTTGCGGATGCGGATAAGGTTATTTCGCTTTAGGCGTTATTGATGGGTCCTGTAAAACTATCTGATAACTTTTACGACAACATTAAGCCGCGTTTGTATCAACGTGTGGGCAGGGAACTGCGTTCGGCCAATCATGTGTTAGATAAAGGCCAAAGTTTATGAAACATGAAAGAACGTACATATTTAAGAATGCCGTATCTCGAAACCAGGATGAACCGGCAAAAGTGATATTTAGTGGTCATGGCCAGATGGAAATAGGAGCCGCTGCCGAATTTGGCGGCAGCGGACAAGGGCTGAATCCGGAGGAGATGTTTGTCGCTGCGATTAACAGTTGTTTGATGAATACGTTTTTTTATTTTACGCAGAAGTTTAAAATCGAGATTTTGTCATATAGTTCGCAGGCTTCAGGCCAGCTTGAAAAACAGTCTGATGGTTTTCGGTTCACCAATGTCGAAGTTAGAGCAAAGGTTCAATTGCCTGAAGAAAAGTCTGCTGAAAAAATTCAGGAAGCGGGCCATTTAGCTGAGAAATATTGTCTTGTCTCTAAATCTGTCGCCTGCCCTGTAAATTATCAGTTGGAAATTGAGATTAAAGGAAAATAAATAATCAGGAGATTAAAAACATGCCATGGGTAAATGAGGATATGTGTGTGGGTTGTGGCGTATGTGTTGATGATTGCCCGGTAGGGGCGATTACACTGAAACAGGACCAGAAAGCGATTATCAACGAAGACGAATGTATTCGATGCGGTCGCTGTCACGAAGTATGTCCCGAGGAAGCTGTCCGGCACGATAGTGAAAGGATTCCGCAGGAAGTTGAAGCAAATGTAACAAAGACGATAGAACTTTTAAAGCATTTTAAGACACCACAGGAACAGGGCCAATTTTACGAACGGATGATTCGCTACTTTAACAAAGAAAAAAAGGTTGCCGACCAGACCATAGCCAAAATAACCGATATGAAAAATGCCATAAGCAAGGAAAGATAATCCGGATATCAGCGGCAGTTTATTAACAAGCTTGTAATTGTGTGAATATAAACCAAGAAGGAAAGTTTTATGAAGGAATTAGTAGTAATAAGCGGCAAAGGCGGGACGGGCAAGACAAGTATTGTGGCGGCATTTGCGAACCTTGCACAAAATGCCGTATTTGCCGACTGCGATGTTGATGCAGCCGACCTGCATTTGGTATTGGAGCCGAGAGTAAAACAGACTTTTGATTTTTCCGGCGGCAAGCAGGCGTCGATTATTGCTGAAAAATGTATCGGCTGCGGCAAATGCCGACAACTGTGCAGATTTGACGCGATAAACTTCAATGGTCCGGCAAACGACGTGGTAGCCGGGACCTTCACTGTTGACCCGATTTCCTGTGAAGGTTGTAAGGTATGCGTCCAGTTCTGCCCTGCAGATGCAATTGAGTTTAACGATAGTATAAACGGTCAATGGTTTATATCCGATACACGTTTCGGAACAATGGTTCATGCCAGGCTCGGCATTGCCGAGGAAAACAGCGGAAAACTCGTAACTCTTATTCGCAAGGAGGCCAAAAGAATAGCCGGCGAGGAAAAAAAGGATTTGCTTATTGTTGACGGTTCACCGGGAATCGGCTGTCCGGTTATTGCGTCGATAGCGGGGGCTGATTTGGTTTTGGTGGTTACAGAGCCGACACTTTCCGGAAAACACGACTTAGGCAGGGTCGCGGAGTTGGCTGCCGGCTTCAATATCCCGACTCTGATTGCGATAAATAAATTCGACCTGAATCCTGAAATGTCGGAGCAAATTGAAGAAGATGCCCGAAAGCACAATATAAAAGTTGTTGGAAAGATACGTTATGACAAGGCCTTTACCAAAGCGCAGATTCTCAAATGCTCGGTAACCGAATATACCGGCGGTGCGGTGGCAGAGGATATAAAAGCTTTATGGAGGAATGTTACCTATGCCTTTTAACGAAGAACAGCGAAAAAGGATGCAGCTTGAGCAGGAACAGATTAAAAAAAACATAAAACGTATCAAACACCAGATACTTGTCCTCAGCGGAAAAGGGGGTGTGGGCAAGAGCAGCATAGCGGTCAACTTAGCCGTCTGGCTTTCGATGAAGGGCAGGAAGGTCGGTCTGCTTGATATTGATATTCACGGGCCGAGTGTTCCGAAATTACTGAATCTTGAGCAGAGCGAACTGCGGGGTATAGGAGATAAAATCGAGCCGATTTCGTATAGCGACAAATTAAAAGTGATAAGTATAGGTTTTTTAATACAGGATGAAAATGCCGCTTTGATATGGCGCGGCCCTATGAAGCATAACGTCATCAAACAATTTGTTTCCGATGTTTCCTGGGGCAGTCTGGATTACCTGATAGTCGATTGCCCGCCGGGAACCGGAGATGAGCCTTTGACGGTGGTACAGCTTTTAGGCAAGGCCGACGGCGCCGTTGTTGTTACCACGCCTCAGCAGCTTGCCGTTACCGATGTCAGAAAGTGCATAACATTTTGCAGGCAACTGAATCTGCCCGTCCTGGGGGTAGTTGAAAATATGAGCGGCTTTGTGTGCCCGCACTGCAATAAGAGAACCGACATTTTCGGCGGCGACGGCGGCAGGCAAATGGCAACAGACCTTGACATACCGTTTTTGGGGGGCATCCCGATGGACCCCAATATGGTTTGGGCCGCTGATATGGGCAGGCCGTTTATCAGTTACAGTAATAACAGTCCTGCAGCCAAGGCCCTCAACGATGCATTCGAGCCGTTGCTCAGATAAAGCGGTCGGAAAATTCAAAATGCTTTTTGCGATAAATGTTTTGTGTTTTTGATAAAAATAAATAGAATCTGAAAATTGACACAACATTAAATATTTTTGAAGGTGAGTCGGATTGTGGAACTGACGGACAATCTGAATATAAAAGAATTTAAGCCTCTGATTACGCCGAAGAAGCTTAAAGATGAGTTTCCTGTAAACGAGCAGGCTGCCCGGCTTGTAGCCCGGTCTCGTAATATCATCCAGGATATTCTTTTGAATCGGGACAGACGCCGTATGGTTATTGTCGGGCCTTGTTCAATACACGATTGTAAAGCGACGGGTGAATATGCCGGGAGGCTGAGAAGATTACAGGATGAGGTTGAAAATAATATTTTGATAATCATGCGGGCTTATTTTGAAAAACCACGCTCTACGCTCGGCTGGAAGGGTATGATTTACGACCCTCACCTGGATAACTCTTATGATATACAAGAGGGTTTGCGGCAGGCCCGGGGGTTGCTTTTTGAGATAGCGAAGATTGGATTACCGATAGCAACCGAATTTCTCGACCCTATTGTCCCGCAATACCTGGCGGACCTGGTGTCTTGGGCGGCGATAGGTGCCAGGACAACGGAATCCCAGATACACCGTCAAATGGCGAGCGGATTATCGATGCCGGTTGGATTCAAGAATTCCACCGACGGCAACTTAACCACGGCGATAGATGCCGTAAAAGCGGCCTCAAGTGCACATTCATTCATGGGTGTTGACAGAAACGGTAAAGTTATAATCGCAGAGACGAGCGGAAATGAATACTGTCATCTCGTGATGCGGGGAGGGACAGTTGGTCCCAACTACGGCTCCGAATATGTTGCTTTTGCCAATGTGTTGCTGCGTAAAGCCGGTATTGCAACCGGGCTTGTGATTGATTGCAGCCATGCCAACTCTCAGAAAGACTACAAACAACAACGTCTGGCCTTTTTGGATGTTGCCGGGCAGATAAAGCAGGGCAATCGACTGATTACCGGTCTTATGCTGGAAAGCTTTCTTAGGCAAGGCAGTCAGCCGCTTGATAAAGTTCGGAATCTGAAATACGGCGTTTCATTAACCGACAGTTGTATCGGCTGGGAAGAAACCGAAGAGCTTATTCGTCGTTTATCCGAAATGTACAGTGCGCGCATTTGAATTTCCCGCCCGCCGTGCCGAAACACTGTCGCGGCAGATTTGGTCGCGGGCAAGAAGCTTTATCCGGGCACGCCGGTAATCTTACTGGCGGGAATTTTTTACACTTAAGAATATAACAATGAGCATTTCAACAAATTATATAAAAATCAGAGAGCAAATCCCGTCGGATGTAACTATAGTTCTTTCCGTCAAGACAAGAACGGTTGAGCAGATAGAAGAAGCCATAGGCGCAGGTGCTACGGATATAGGGCATAATTATGTTCAGGAAGCCGGGCGAATGTATAACGCCTTGAATAACAAAGCCGCTAAAGTCAAATGGCACATGATAGGCCATCTGCAAACGAATAAGATAAACAAGGCGTTAAGAATCTTTGACGTTGTTCAAACTGTCGACTCCTTGGAAAAAGCGGCAGCTATTGATAAAAGGGCGGAAAGAGCGGGAAAGGAAATCATTCCCGTTTATATAGAGATAAACATAGGCAGCGAATTTTCCAAGGCCGGCATAAAGCCGGACGAACACGAACCCTTTGACGAATATATGGAAAAACTTGCTAAAGATATATCGGCCCTTAGTCATTTAAGGCTGGCCGGTTTGATGACTATGGGGCCTCGTTTTGGAAATCCTGAAGATGTCAGGTCGTATTTTAGAAGGACAAGAAGGATATTTGAAAGAATCAAAGGTCTTGATTTACCCAATGTGAATATGAAGTATCTTTCCATGGGTATGACAAATTCATACAGGATTGCCATAGAAGAAGGTTCCAATATGATTAGGATAGGGTCAGCGATATTTGGAAAAAGAGAGTGCGACGTTGAGGAAAATGGCGGAACAGCTATCTTTTAAAGATTATGCTATAGTCTCTTGCGGCACGCTTGGGCCGGAGTTAGATTTCCTGAAAAAGGAAGGTTTCCTGGATGCCCGGAGAATTGTTTATACAACACCCGGGCGCCATGAGGTTCTTAAAGAACTTGAGAGCCAGTTGATAGAAAAAATAAACACCGCTAAGCAGCACTGTCAAAAAATCATAATAGTTTATGGCGGCAAATTTTGCTATGTCAACATTGATGATTCATACAGGACAATAGATACGATAATTGCCGAGCAGGCAGTCGGAATTTCAATTTCCAGGATAAATGCAACTCATTGCATGGATATGTTAGCTGGCGAAAGCCAAAGGGAAGAAATAAGCGGTGGACAGAAAATCTGGTGGCTTACGCCGGGGTGGATAATCTATCGAAACTTAGTATTTCAGGACTGGGATAAAGGCAAAGCCAATGAGAATTTCCCTCAGCATACAGGTGGAGCTGTTTTATTAGACGGCATAGGCTTTTGGGAAAAATATTGCCGGGTGTATCCTGAGAAGGTCCTGGAATTCTCTGACTGGATGGGAATAGGGATTCGAGCTCATAAGATTACATTGGATAGATTAAAAAACCTGCTTGCCGGTTGTGTTGTTTCAGATCTGCAAAAAGAAATAGATGAACTGAAAAGCAGCTTTCCCGCCCATTCGCTGAAACCGGCGATGATGCAGAAATTAGAGGATCTCGAGGAAAAACTGGAAAATGCGAAGAAGGCAAGGTGGTCTGCCTGATAATCGACACGATTTTCAAAAAGTGAAAAATGATTGAAGACATGGAAACATGGGAAAGGGAGGACGGGATTAAATTTTTAAAAAAAGTTGGACTCCGGTCCGGACAAATAGTCCTTGATTTCGGCTGCAGAGTGGGGCATTATACTGTTCCGGCGGCATTTGTCGTGGGAAGCACAGGAGTTGTTTACGCTGTAGATAAAGAGAAAGAAGCTATAAATGAACTGAGCCAGAAAGTCAAGGATAATAACTTAAAAAATGTAAAGGCAATGGAGGTTCCGGGCCGGATGAATTTGCCGCTGGAAAGCGGTACTGTTGATGTAGTTTTATTCTATGATGTTCTGCACTATCTTGGCAAATACAACAGGGCAAGGCTCTATCAAGAAGCTTTCCGTGTTCTAAAACAGTATGGTTTACTTTCTGTTTATCCCAAGCATACTCTGGAAGATGCCCCCGCGCAGGAATTCAGATGGTTAAGTTTAAGTGATGTTAAACGGGAAATTGAACGTTCAAATTTTGTCTTTGAACAAAAGCATTGCGGCCTTATAAGCCATGATGATGGTTTTAACCAGGGCTGTGTTCTAAATTTTATCAAAAGTGAACAGGTGGAAAAATATGAAAGAAATTGAAATTTCAAGAATAATTATTGAGCAATATTACAACAAACTGCTGGATTGCCTTGATAGCGATGTTGTCATAGTGGGAGCGGGGCCGGCCGGCCTGACCGCCGGATGTTATCTTGCTGAAAACGGTGTCAAAACAACCATTCTGGAAAAAAGACTTTCCATCGGCGGAGGAATATGGGCGGGGGCCGCAGGGTATAATGTCATTACAGTCGAAGATAAAAGCATTTTAGACCAAATGGGGGTGTCAGCGCAGCAAACACAGGATTTGTACACGGTAGATGCGATAGAGTTCGCCACGGCTCTGGCCTACAAAGCCAAAAAGGCCGGCGTGGCAATTTTTAATTTGATGGAAGCTGAGGACCTTATAATAAAAGACGGTTCTGTTAAGGGGGTAGTCGTTAACAATACAACCCTAAGGTCGTCGGGCTTATTGGCGGACCCCTTTTGCATCGCCGGAAAATATGTGATAGATACCACAGGCCATCCGGCTGAGCTGGTTAATATGATAAAAGCGAAACAGGCCGATTTTCACCCGGCCCGGCTCAAAGAAGGCTTTATGGACGTGGATAAGGCGGAAACGGGTGTTGTGGAAAAAACCGGTGAGGTTTACCCGGGACTGTATGTTGCGGGTATGTCTGTGTGTGCCGTCTTCGGTCTGCCGAGAATGGGACCTATATTCGGTGGAATGTTAGAGTCCGGCAAGAAGGTCGCAGAGCTGATAATTCAGAAAATTTGACCTGCAAACAGGCACCGAAAGTTCGAGATAAAAAGACGATGTATCTTCGTATATCGTAAAACGCTGCCCGGCTGTATCAAAGCCTCAGCTTCGACATTACCGTTCCGTTCTGAATGACTGTTTTCAAGAAGTTTCCAACGGAGCCAAGGTTCTCGTTTTACCGCCAGATCGACTCGAGTTCATAAACTTCGAGACCATTAATTTTGATTACACCGTCTTCACCAACCATGAATTGTACAGCTTTGTTTACGGGGTTCAGTGTTCGAGGCAGTACAATTGTATATCGTCCCTTGTCGATGAAGACCTCTAAACTGGTTCGGTCCAGAATAATTTCATACGAGATGATATTGGAGGCCAAGTCGGGGAGGTATTTGGATTTAAAAGGCTCAAGCTCGAATTCGGCGCCCTGATGTTCATGGTCTCTTCTACCGCGCAACTTAGTGTAAGTGAAGTTGTTATCTTTTAAATCATATTTAATTACAGCATCGTCAATTTGTATGCCGTAATTAATTGCGGAGAGATTTTCGAGTTCAAACTTGATATGTAAAAGTTCCGTGTCGATTTTTCTAAGCAGCCTGTTGGCCTCTCTGACGGTTACATTACCCGGACGATAAGTTTTTTTATGAAGTTTTTTGATTTCCTCGACCGGCTCATTAAACATTCGGATACCGTTCGGCGTGGTCCTCAGCGTTAATTCGGTTGGAAAAGTCATCACACAATTAAAGGGCATGTCATCGGTTTGAATGTAGCCCCAGCCAATCTGGATTCGGCGGCCGTCTTTTTCCGGGATATTTTCAAAGGTTTGAGCAGCCAGGAAAGGCCCGTTTATATAGTTAAAAAGACCCGCCTGCTTGGTGTACTTTCTGCCGTCAAAATCTCCGATAAGGTAATCACCGTTAACTCCGTAAACGACCCATTTGGTGTTGTTTGGATTGCCGTCCACCGGCAGCTCAAACAGCTCCGGGCACTCCCAGAAGGTTTCAAAATGGCTCTCCTCCTTCCAGGTCTTCAAGTCATCAGATGTAAATATGGTATTGCCGATTCGCTCGAAAAGTATCATGACCCATTTTTTGATACCTTTGTGCCAGAACACATTGGGGTCGCGGGTATTACCGGATTTCAGCTTCTTTTCCCGGTCACTGATGACGGGATTGTTTTCGTACTTTGTCCACGTTCGGCCTTTATCGTTTGAATATGCGATATTCTGACGCTCCCCGATCTGTCTGTGCCAGGTCGTGTATATAGCCACCATCACATCATTTTCGCCCGTTTTGAAGCCGGAGGTATTTTTATAATCAATTACGCAACTGCCTGAAAATGCAGTGCCGGTATGATCCGGGTACAGTGCTTCGGGTAACTGCTTCCAATGCACAAGGTCCGTGCTGACCGCGTGTCCCCAGTGCATATTGCCCCAACCCCAGCCGTAGGGATTGTGCTGATGGAACATGTGATACTCGCCGTCATAATAAACAAGACCGTTTACATCATTCATCCAGCCCCGCATAGTTGAAAAATGAACCTGGGGGCGATATTTTTCCTTATAAACATTTTTCAGGTATTTGCGCTCGTCGGATTGATATATCTTTTTTAAGACGTCGGTATTCTCAATATTCGACTTGAGAATTGCGGTTTTACCCTTGAATTTAGAAACATCCAGAAACACCCAGAAATCCGTTTCATCCTCATCAAGAATAATGTCGAAGTAAAACTCTTTCTTGCCGTCGATAAAAATTTCGACAAGGCTTTCATCACCATCACTTGTGGCCGGAAAATTGATGAACTTTTTGTCGATTTTGATTTTTAAATCTTCGGCCCACACAAGATTGGCTAAACAACAAAAAAGTAACGTACTGATAATTGTCTTTCTCATAAAACATTCCTTCCTTATTCATTCGGATTAAAAGGGATTCGCCGCCGCCATATCCCAGGCCTGCAGCTTCTGTACGGTTGCGGGAGCGCCTTTGCTGAAAAGCTTCACGCCCACGCTGTCGGCGAGGGAAGGATATATGCGGCGCATTACCGCCTGCCTGTCATTGGCAAAGACCTCAACCACAGACTTATCAACGAAGATCTGCAGCTTCAGATGTTCATCGGCGCCTAATTCGAAGGGTCCGGCTTCGGTCTTTTTTGAGCCTTCCTCAGTGAGACTCGATTTATGCGTATCAATTTTAAGCTTTTTATCCGCAGCATCATAATAAACCAAGGTTTCCTCTTTACCATCAGGCGAGCAGCAGACCTTAACACCGACCTGCCCGGCCTTGTTTGGAGCTATTTCGAGATTCAGCTCAATACAGTTGCCGCTGATTCCTTCAAGCAGCAAATCGGCATCCGCTTTGACCGTAAGGCCGTTCTGCTCCTTACCATTGTATCGCAGCATCTGGAGCTCTTCGGGCACCTTCATCCGCAACTTGTCGTCTTTACCCAGCGACAAAACCCGAGGCAGGCTCATCGTCCCCGACCAACCGCTTGCTTCAATTGTTTCCTCTTTGCGCTTATCAAATATCCAGGCCCACATAATCCGTCTGCCTTTATCGTCTAACAGACTCTCAGGAGCAAAAAAGTCATTGTCCACCCAACTCATCTGCTCGTGAAACTCCGGATAAAACTGCTCGTCCTTCCACTGGCCCAGATAGTATCGACAGCCTAACTCATGGCTGATGCACAAAAGCATATATTTGTCACCGATTTTGAACATATCCGCACAGGATACATCTTCGGTAAGCGAAACACCCTTAATGGCGTGAGCGAAAAGGTCGCCTACATATTTCCAGTCGCCTTCTAAGTCCCTGCACTTGGCAATGCCGGGCTTTTCGCCGCCAAAGATGGCATAGTAAGTGTCGCCCTGAAGCCAGCCATACGGATCCCATGATCTGTACTTGTCATGATATTTATCACCTTCTTTTGTCTTCGGCGTGATTATATCGAGCTTCTTCCATTCATTAAGTTCATCGTCCAGTGCGACGGCCATAGTATTGTTTTCCCGCAGTTCGTCGTGGTAGCACATAGTCGGCACGCCGTCTTTATTGATAAAGCAGTTTCCGCTGAACATTCCCCCGACGAGTCCGGTAGGATGGTGCCGCCAGTGCACAAGGTCCGTGCTCGAAATGTGCCCCCAGTTGTGCCCCCGCTCGTCCTGAAAAATATAGAAAAGATGATACCTGCCCTTCCAGAAAATCGCTCCATTCGGGTCAAATGGCATACCAAATCCTTCCGGGATGACGAAATGATACGCCGGTCGATATAAATCACGCAGCAGCATTTCACGAAACCTTTTATGCGCGTCAATCAGCGTACCATGTTCCGTCGAGCGTCCCATACCCGAAAGCATTTTTGCTAAAAAGCCACCCGGTGCGGCGACCATTACAGGCCGGGCCCCTTCAAGTATCAGCTCACCGTTTTCTACCTTTGCCCCGCCGGCCAGATATGTCTCGGCGAAGTTACCCGTCTGGTCGGCGAACGAGTCCTGCTCGAAAGGCCACCACCCCACAGGTTTAATATCGCCGGCCTTGTTGGGCCGAAGTTTTGCAATCTGCTTTACCGTCAGTGCTGAATCGTAAATCCTTGCATCATCAATCCTGCCGTAATAAAACCCGGGGTTAGGGTCATCGGCATGCCGCTGTCCGAGCATTACGATACTTTCAGGCCCGAACTGTTGCGGCTCCTCGATTTCAAACGATGCATAAACCTTGCCGTTACGGTAAATCGTTACATCGGTTCCTTTATAGACCATGGCAATCTGAACAAAAGTGTTTTTGTCCGATGTTTCTTTTTCGTACCCATCCTGCTCAGCTTCGGTCCTTCGAAAGTAGTCGCTGCCGGCCATCCATTTGGCCTTGGCAACTTCTCCAAACACAATCCCATCGAAGTGCCCCTTCATATCGTCGATAGTCAGAGCACTGCCTCCCTGCTGCGATAAATTCGCAGGCGCAGTCCATACCACTAATGTCTTGTCTTTTATCCAGCCGTCGTCCGTTCCTTCTGATACCTGGCTGCAAAAAGCAGACAAAACAACAATTAAGATTGACTTGATAACTCTCATAATATTTCTCCTGTGATTATCCTTGTGGATGCCTTTAATTTATCCTGTTTACATACACACGATTTTCCATATAATATCCGGATTATATCAGAAATTCAAGTTTTGTGGATATGTAAAAAAAGTAATCCGCAGGTCTGCATTAACAGGGCGGATATATTTGCTGTGGAGTTCTCGAAGTATTTCAAAGTGGGTTTACTCGATGTTTAATTAACTTTTTTGACTGTTTTTTGTCGGGAGCAATGATATGAAATTGAGCGGCTTTCTTATGAGAAGTACAATTGTTGCTGCACTGGGCGGCTTTCTTTTTGGCTTCGATACGGCCGTGATATCCGGAACCACCGGCTGGCTCAGGCAAATCTTCGGGCTAAGCGACGTAAGCCTCGGTTTCACCGTGGCGACTGCATTGATTGGCACCATTGTTGGCTCGATAGCCATCGGCCGGCCCAGCGATATTTTAGGCCGAAGGAGGGCGCTTTATATTTTGGCGGCCCTTTATTTCGTTTCTGCCATCGGCTGTGCATTTTCATGGAACTGGGTTTCACTTCTGATATTTCGTTTCATCGGCGGACTCGGTGTCGGGGGCGCATCGGTGGTCTCTCCTATGTACACCGCTGAGATTTCACCTGCTCGTTTCCGGGGACGGCTGGTCGCTTTTGTGCAGTTCAATGTCATTTTCGGAATATTGATGGCTTACGTCTCAAACTATATCGTCTCTCTGTTCGACCTTGGGGTGGTCGAATGGCGCTGGATGTTCGGAATCGAGGCATTTCCCGCGGCTGCGTTTTTTGCTTTGCTCTGCATCAATCCCGAAAGCCCCAGATGGCTGGTCGCCAGAGGCAGGATAGATGAAGCCTCGGAAATTTTGGACAAAGTCGGGACCGATACTGGTAGCGTTGAAGAAGAAATCAAAGAAATTCAAACTTCTCTGGACCTCGAACATCACAGCCTCAAGGAGCCTTTCTTTTGCAAAATGTATCTTAAACCCATTATGCTGGCGGTTATGATGGCGGCGTATAATCAACTGTCAGGGATTAACGCCTTGCTATATTATGCCAAAGATATTTTTCTGATGGCCGGCTACGGTTCCAAATCGGCTTTATTCCAGTCGGCGGTGGTCGGATTCGTTATGCTTATCTTTACCATTCTTGCAATGGTGATTATCGACCATGTGGGCAGAAAAAAACTGATGTATATCGGTTCGGTCGGCTATATCCTCTCTCTTTTGGGTGTTACTTATGCCTTTGTTACCGGCGGCGGCGTCCTGGTCCTTATCAGCCTGATGGTGTACCTTGCTGCGCATGGATTCGGGCAGGGGGCCGTGATATGGGTTTTTATCAGTGAGGTTTTTCCGAACCGTGTTCGTGCCCGCGGGCAGGCACTGGGCAGTTTCACGCACTGGTTTATGGCGGCGGTTATCTCGCAGACATTCCCACCGTTGGTATCATGGCTGGGCGGATATGTTTTTCTCATCTACGCCGCCTTTATGGTTACCCAGTTGCTGTGGGCGATTTTTATTATGCCGGAAACAAAAAGAATCTCTCTGGAAAAAATACAAAAGGAACTCGGCATCGAGTAAAATCTTTGAATCGCCGCCCTGTATATAATACATAATTGTCGTTCTAAACGTAAATGAACAAATTACCTTTGCCCGCGAGCAGCTTCTTTTCGGATAGCCTTGCGGGAGTTCGCCTCGACCCGGCGGTATTTTTCCACATGGGCCAGTCGCTGCCGGTCTTTTTCCCACGGGACAAAACCCGGCATGTCCGCCCGTGGGCGTTCCTTCATCCGCTCCTGTCCTTTGCGAATAATTGCCAGTGCCTCGCGGTATTCGTTTGAATCCTTTGAGAGAGGCACAAGACATGGGCTAAGTTCGGGCCGGTCGAAACTAATGACGGGACCCTTGTAAAAAACGGCCTGGACCACTTCTTGGGGATAAAAACCTGTAAGCCGGGCAAGATGTTGCATCTCCTGTTCATTCAGGGGACATCGCCCGGGCGTATTGTACGGATAAGCACAGCAGGCTGTCGGGTAGTAAGGCCCGTTAATGTCGGCCCAGGTAATCATACGATTCATACTCTCGGCATTGAGCCTGACGTTCTTGTGTCTTGCACGGAGGATTTTGATTAAATGACTGGCGCTTGAGCCCCAGCTTCTGGGCGGAAGGTGAGCGGCGGGACCTGCGCCTATGCCACCCACCAGTTTTCGGCTCCACAATTCCATGTAGGAAACACAGAAGGAAGCATTTCTGTCACCCGCCAGTACGATTCTTTTAGCTCCTTTTTTGCCGAAGTCGTGACATCGAATACAGTATTTGTCGAGCACAGGTTGAACTTCGTTCTGATAACTGAACGGTCGCGGCGGACCATACCACCGGCTCAGCCTGCTTGGCTCCCGCTTCAGGGCCAAAGTTGCATTTTGACCGGCTGAGTAAGGGCTTGCTATCAGGCGCGACTCATGGCACCCGATGCATGACAGTTTTTCTCCCGAATGGATCGAAGTACCGCTGCGCATGCTTTGAATCATCATATCGTTTTTATCCAGCAGTTGAAAATAGATGAATCTGTCGCAGGGTACGGCGAAGTATGCACTGCCATCGGCCTCAACGGGTACGGTTCCGAGGACCTGTTTGGGATTGAAGTCCGTCCAGTTCACACCAGGGTCCTGACCACCCATACCCTCCCAACTGCCCGCATCTGAGAGACCACGCTTGCTCAGCACTTCGACAACACGAATCTTCTTAACAAGGCCCGGTTTGACACCTTTCATATGAGTACCAATATAAACATTCTGGATATAGAAGATGCCCTCTCCATTGCCGTAGTCCCTCCGCGGCTGGATAACGGCCGGTCTGGGACTCGGAGCAAGAGGCATAGGGCAGTAGCAGCCTGACTCGTCGGCGTGCAGCTTTATCTCGTTGCCGAAAACATCCACCAGGTAAATTGCGGTCTTGCCCATTCTCTCCGGTGCCCGAACACAAAGGAAATACTTTTCACTGAGGGGCCAGGGTGTGTTGTACCAGGGTTTAACGTTTCGGAGACTGTCATCATGTCTGTGCATCCGCATATTTGCATCGTCTTCCCAGAGCTGGCGCACCTGGGGCGACCACGAGCGCACACACATTCGAACCGTCCTACTCCTCTCGTTTTCCAGTGAATCTTTTTGTGGTTGTATAAAACGGTCTTTTACCTCGGCAGGCCATGTCCTTATAATAGACTCCGGCCCGTCAATCGCTATCCGTGGAGCAATTATGGCAAGCGCTCCGCCAAGCCTGCTATGGTGAGTACCGAGTATGCAAAGAAGGCGTCCGGTGGCTGGTATGGTTCGTGCATTCCAGGCTGCGGATGGATTGGTTGTATTATTGCCCCATATCAGGGCCGGGTTTGTTCCATCAGGATTGGTAACCCAGAAACAATGGCCGTCACTGAAATTCCGGTCAACATAGTCCCAGCGGCTGTAAAGAATCCGCCCGTCCGGCATCAATGATATTTGATTCTCGTGGGCCGTGCTTCGGGTGATTTGATGGATGTTGGCACCATCCAAATCCATACGAAACAGATGCGGCACCATTTGTGTATCACAGGGCACGTACTTCAGGTCGCGGCAAGAAGTGAAAAGGATGCTGTCATCAGGAAGATAAACAGGGTCAACATCGCTGACATCCGAAGCATTTGTAATTTGCCTGACCTTCTTTTTTGGCGAGGCTGAATCGATTTCATATATGTTAAAATACTCGTTTTGATTGCGACTCATCGAAAAGAGAATCCGGTTTCCATCGAAATGGACACAGGGATTTCGAATGATTCCCTCGGCGGTTTCTACGATTGTTTCAGTGGTTCCTGTGGCCGGGTCGAGGACTTTCAAAGCCGCTCCTGGTTTTTCGAAGGCATCTTGTTGCTCCAGCGGCATCCAGCGCTCAAGGTAATGATGGGTTCCGTCTCTGTCGGCGGCGCGGGCAACATAGAGCAGCGGTTGTCCGCTGACCAAAGGATTGGCCACCAGGGCCTGGCGTTGCAGGCCGGCAAATCCTTCTTCATCTACCGATTCAAGTTTTTCCAGATATACCCGGCCGTTGGGATACTGCTGGCCGAAGGTCTGAATCAAGTCTTCAACGGCAAGCCGCAACGATTCGACCTTGCTGCTGAATTCTTCGCCGGACGAATATCGCCTGCCGTCATCCGCTGCCGCCGTCAGCGTGCCTGCGGAATACGCAATCATTATCAAAATGGTTGTTATTCGCACGATTTGCTAATTCCTTTCTCCAGTGTTTCGGTGGAACTTATTTGTTATTTAACGAGAGATTCTTCATCCGTCGTATATCCCGATGCATAATAGCATCGGGATATGCCGGATTCAGAATGACAATTTTTAAGTTTTTTTCTACAGAGAGTATTGAATTTTGAATGTCCAGGCGTAATCGCACGGGAGCGGCTCAGGAATCTTTTCGATTACCACATCCTCACCTTCCTGGTGCCAGGGAAGGCTCTCGATACTTCCGAGCATTATGATTTCAGAATCCTTTACAGGCTTTACACCGGGGATCACGTATGGAGCGTTTGGCTCGGCCAGCTCAATCGCATAAACAAAATTACCTTTCATAGTGAACCTTATTGACCCTGCTTCGGCAACGTCAACCCCGCCGGCAACGAACGGGGCGGGTTTTGAGGCGTACAGGGCCTCTTTGTTGACAGCCATCCACTGGCCCATCTTTTTCAAGGTCTCGACCTGGGACGGGGGCAGGGTGCCGTCAGCCAATGGCGCCAGACTCAGCAAGGTGATACCGTTCATGCTCTTGCGGTCCACTATTTCGTCAATTATTTCATTGACGGGTCTGCTGACTGCATCTATTGAGTAAGCCCAGGAATGATTGGTCCCGAGAGATATATCTGTCTGCCATACATCCGGCTGGGCCTCGTCTAACTGGTCGGCCTCAATATCCAGTACCGAGCAGGATAGGGGAAGGTCATCCGATTTACGGGTAACCACAACCTCCTTGCCCAGCTTTTCGGCCGTGTTGAAGTAATGCGCAAGGACAGACTTGACATATTTTTCACCGATATTACCTTTGTCACTAAAACCGTGTTCAAACCATATTTGTTCCGGAAGGTACTTGTCAATCACCTCAATACATTTGTCGTGCCATTCCTTCTGGAAACTCTCAGAGAATGGCTCCTGCTGCCACATGCCGCCCTTAAAATCACGTTCCGGTCCGTAAAGACCCGCGTACTTCGGATTGTTGACATCTACACCATCTGGGCATATTATCCTTCCCGGATTAAAAAAGTCCCATTGAGCAAATCCATGAAATGATGCGAATGTTTTCATATCATATTTTCTGACCGCCTCGAGCATCTCTCCAACGACGTCGCGATGCGGTCCCATGTCCATTGAATTGTACTCGGCAATCCCGCTGTCCCACATTGCAAAGCCGTCGTGGTGGATCGCTACAGGACCTGCGAAATCGGCACCCGATTGTTTGAACAGTGCAGCCCATTCATCCGGATTCCATTTTTCAGCCTTAAACATCGGAATAAATTCCCTGTATCCGAATTCAGTACCCGGCTGGCCATATACCTGCTTGACGTAATCATACGTGTTCTTATATTTAGTCTTGTCAACGTGAGCCCACGCTTCCGATTTACCACCATCCGGCTGGTACATATTACGGCCGCCCCAGCATCCGAAAGCAGGCACTGAATAGACTCCCCAGTGGAAATATATTCCCAAGACAGCATCAGAGTACCACTTGGGGGTCTGGTGCCGACCTAAAGATTCCCATGTGGGTTCGTAAGAAACATTTCCATCGTCAGCATCATTTTGAATTTTACTATTACAACAGCCAATTAATGCTACGATAAGCAAAACACCGATTAAATAAGAAAATACGCTTGTTGTTTTCATAGTTTATACCCCCTTTATGGACAGTTTAAGAGTTACCCTTTAATCTGCACCACGGCGATACGCCGTGCGCCTGCAAAAAACTATGTATCCCCCAACTAAGACCTGAGGGAAGTTCCCTTTTACAAAAGCTTACATCGGGAAAAGCGGTTCCAATCTGGCTGCGAGGTGTTTTAGTTTCTTAGTCCCTTCATCTGTAATCGGTTGTAAATCAGGCCCTAACTTCAAGGCCATCTTATACAGATTCTCGTCGCCCGGCGGTATTGCCGCCGTCACACCCTTCTGCGACAACGTCCAACTCAACGCATCCTTCGCTAAGGGCAGGTCCACAATTGGTTCATACTCGCACTTTGGATAATACTCATGAGTTGATTCCAGAACCGGCAGGCGTTCTCTGATCATGGACTTTATTGCAAGAATTCCCATTCCGCGCCTGTTAGCTTCCGCCAGGACTCTCTCTGAAAGCTTACCGGTATAGTGGCAACAGAAATTTATTGGAAACATAATTGTGTCAAAATCGAACTGCTTCATTACTCCAAGTGCCACCTCGGTCGAATGCGCCGAGAACCCGATATGCTTTATCAGGCCCTGCTCTTTGGCCTTTACGAAAGCGTGCACGGCACCTTTCTTGGAAAAAGCCACTTCGACATCGTCGATAGGGTCATCAAGATTATGAAACTGATACAAGTCCAGATAGTCGGTTTTGAGATGCTTTAGAGACTGATGCAGCTCTTTCTCGGCTCCTTCACTGTAACGCCTGGCGGTCTTGCAAGCCAGAAATACATCCTTACGAAACGGCTCAAGTGCCGGGCCAAGCTTTATCTCGGAATCACCGTATTCCGGCGAAACATCGACATAATTGACTCCTTTTTCGATACTCATTGCAACAATCTTATTCGCATCAGACTGCTTCTGGCCTGCCAGGACCATGCCGCCCAGACCCAGAATCGAAAGCTTCTGACCCGTTTTACCCAAAACGCGACGGGGCAAGAGTGCAGCTTTGGCATCTGAATCTGAACCGGGTTTCGCCGAAGATTCTTCGGATAAATACAAGGCCCCGGCCCCGGCTGCTGATGCCCACAAAAAATCTCTTCTGTTAATGTTGTTTCTTTTCTTTCCCATAATTCACGCTCCCAAGAAACCTGTCAAATAACATTTTCCGTTCAAACGACAAAAAAACATTATACTAATCTGTTTTCGATATTTCAACCCCCACTGTTTCATCAGACTCGGCCTGAATCCAGATAATAAGGTCCGTTCCTTCAAGACTGTCGCGGTATCCGGCCCTGTAGCCGTCGGCCTTTTCGAGTTTCCTGCCGTTCATTTTCACCCCGACCCGGCCCTGGCCCCAGCTTTTCACCACAAAGCAGGGGTTAATAACCGGCGACGCCTTGCTTGCTTTGAGCTTGAAGCCCAGCTTCGACACACCGCCGGGCCTCTTACAGACAAGCTGATATGCACGCTCTGTCGGGTCATAACCCTCATTTACAAAGTCCCCTTTGTTTTCACTAAGCTCCAGACCGGCAGGATACGACCAGGACCCGGCAAGCGGCACAAGCTCGCCTGCTGTCTTTTTCGTCAGGCCGTTGAGCAATATCTTTGTCATTGAGTTGTTTGTGACAGAATATGCATCCCAGTTGCCGTGCGATAAAGAGCAGTGAGAAGCCATGTCCGAATCCTGCGCATACCGTCCGTCACTCGGCTTCTGCGCTGTCGGCCAGTGGTTCCACCACGGGAATATACTCACGTCGCGCCGATGTTCATGTGAATAAATATCTATCACCGGATTGGACTGCGGCCTCATGATTGCAAAAGGTTTATACTCGGACCTGGTATTAACCAGATGTATGTTCGCTCCTTTTGGCTCGGTAGCATACCCATCCTTTCCGGGGGCACCCTCGGCCCATGAGTACGTGTGTGTCTGACCGGTCATATTCGCCAGCTCAAGCGCTTCGGTGTGCAGCACCTGCTCGGGCCGCTGGCCCGGACTCATAACGATTATCGCCTCGTGCCACTGGTGAGGCTCCTTGAGACGTGAGCTGTGCAGTGTTATCTTCCGTACAGCGACCTGGTCGGGATAAATTGTATATACCTCGTCCGTCCAGTCGCCCCAGCCGGTAATATCATCAACGTATATCATATTGTACCAGTTATCAACCAGGGCATAACGCCAGTGGACCACCACCCGAGCCGGATTGCTCTCGATTATCCTTGCGTGCGAATGTTCGCACCTTTTGTCACTCATCGGCTCATGGCATCCCTTGCCACTCCATGCCTCGTTAAATTCGTTGTCATACCATATCTCGTTCTCCGTCACCCAGTGGGGTATATAGCTCGTTCCGCGCCAGAAGACAAACTTACACGGCGACTTATCGAACCGCACCACGACATCCGCATGCTCACCGACCCGCCATATAGCGTCCCAGGCGTCATAATATTTCAGCGTTGTATATATAGCTCCGAACTTACCCGCCTTCATCGGCCCGGCAGGAAGCTTCCTTTGCGCGAGCGGGGGGCCGGCCGAAGGTTTATGATTTTCATAATATTTTCCCAGTTCTTCAGCCGATACAGCCCCGTCATAAATCCTCAAATCATCTATTATCCCGTCGAAAAAAGTATAAACATCGGCTGTACCGAACGGCCTTATCGCTCCATAGGGTTTTCTCTTCACGCTGGGCCGGCCGATAAGCATCTGGGTTCCCGAAGCCGGCTCGAACTTACCCTCGCACTTCTTCGCCGCTACCTCTTTACCGTTCAGGTAAAGCTTCAAACCCTCCCGGCTACTGTAAACCCCCGCAACATGAACCCATTTGCGCAGCGGTATCTTGGTTTCATCGACAGCCTCGCACCATTTTTCCCCTGTCTTGACCTTAAAACCGGCTCGGCCAAGCGCATCAATCCCCAGAAAATATCCCTTATCCGCAGCCTCGCTTTGGTCGGCTATCGGGCACCAGTTTGTAGGATACGCCCCCAGCGCTATCCATCCTGCGACACTAAAATCACCCGTTATCTTCGGCGCATCACCAGCCGTTCGCTCAACGTAGCTCGAATTTCCGTCAAGCTCAAGCCCCTTACCAACGGCTCCGTCAACGAGCCTGTAAAAAGAGCCGTGCACCTGGTCGGTTCCCCCGGCAAGTTCATCCAGAGAATCGAACGTCCAGCATTCAACCGCAAAGCTGACGGCTGAGATTAACAGAACTATGAGAACACTTACTAAAACAAAATTCTTCTTTTCCATTTCAGTCATCCGTTATTCATTACAATTCTATTTAATTTTACTACCTGTGTTTTCTTACAATTTTGAACACAAAGGCATGCTCGCACGGTCTTTCGTCCGGGGTTTTAATAGTAAGACCTTTTCCTTTCTCAAGCTTCCAGTCCAGTTCTTTGCCGTCGCCTAACATCGTGATTGACTGAATCTCACCGGGATATAAATTATATCCTTCAACATCCCAGACGGATTTAGCTGTAATACTTTTGATTAATACTTCTTCGCCGGGCCAATCAAGAACAACGGCATAAAGATTGTCCCCTTTTACCGTAAAACGAATATCTTCGCCGGTGTAATTCAAGTCAGCTTCATTAAATGAACTGTCACCCCGGCCTTTCCTTCCAACATTTGTCGGCCCTTCACCGTATTTGGTCCACGCACGCGTACCATAAATGGCCTCACCGTTTATAGCTAACCATTCGCCCATTCCCAACAGTCCTTTTTTGGCGCCATCGGGAATAGTTCCATCGTGTTTAGGCCCGACATTCATTAACAAATATCCGTTCTTGCTCACCCTGTCAACAAGGTTATCCACTAACCTGTTAACCGATTTATAGTTTAAATTCGGGATATAACCCCAGGCCCCCTGGTCATCGATGGAACTGTCCGTAATCCATTCATAATGAGTTAAATATGCTTCCTGGCCCAGTTCATAATCCAACAAACCAACCCCCAAAGGCAGGTCATGACCTTTATAGGAAATAATAACCTCCTTATCCAGAGCCGAAGCTTTATTGTAATAGTAAGCTACAAAGTCTTTTACATAATCTTCACGGATTCTGTCGAGGCCGTAATCAAACCACACAAAATCCGGCCCATATTTGTCCACAACTTCGATGAGTTTTCCGTACCATTCCTGATGAAAATCTTCATCGATATAGGGTTCGCCCCTTTCGTGAGGTTGTCCATAGAGGTCCGCATATTCGGGATTGCCGGCATCGGTTGATTTGTCCCATACAGTAAAAAAGTCCCAGTTGGCGGCATGGTGAAAGGCGGTTACGAATTTCATTCCTTCGGCTTTGATTGCCTTTTCCAGTTCACCGACGACGTCTCTTTTGGGTCCCATATTGGCAGCATTCCATTTTGACCATTTTGTGTCCCACATCGCAAATCCGTCATGATGTTCGGCTACGGGGCCGGCAAACTTTGCCCCGGCTTTTTTAAACAGTTGGGCCCATTCTTTAGCATCGAATTTTTCGGCCTTGAAGTAGGGAATCAAATCCTTATATCCGAATTCAGGAGTTATTTTCCCGAATCTTTCATAAAACTCTTTGGCTTCCTTGTGATTCGGTCTGAGATACGCTATATGGCTGTTCCAGGTTGCATTGCTGCTGGTCGCCGTATAGCAGTAAATGCCGAAATGGGTATATATTCCAAATTTACCGTCTTTGAGCCACCGGGGCGTCTGATGCATACTGAGCGATTCCCACCCCGGTTCGTAAGGACCGTTTCCAATCGGTGTTTGTGCTGATATTTGTGTCAGCATTATTTTTTCTTTTAATTTTATATCAGCCGATGAAGCACCGATTTGAATTTCAAATTCACCGGGCTCGACCTTCCAGGATGAAGTATCTTCGTCCCAGAAAGCAAAGTCCCGTTTCTCAAGTGTGAAATATACCGTTTTCTTCTCGCCTGCTTTCAAATGAACTTTTTCAAAATCCTTAAGTTCTTTGGCGGGGCGCTCTACTGTAGCTTCCAAATCTCTTACATAAAGCTGCACTATCTCTTTGCCGGCTGCTTTGCCTGTATTTGTTACGTCAACTTTCACTAAAACATCGTCGCCGATTGTATATTTTTGGGCGTCGGTCTTTAAGTTGGAATATTCGAATGTAGTGTATGACAGGCCGTGCCCGAAGGCATAAAGCGGCTGGATGTTTTTATGTTCGTACCAGCGGTAGCCCGCGAAAATCCCTTCTTTATAGTTTATGTCATAGACAGGCTTTCCCATAGCCATATCGAACTCGAAGTCGGAATATAATTCCTCGCCTTCGGGCAGATACGGATAACCGGGCGAATCTTCAAATCTGCGTTCGATTGTAATCGGCAGTTTCCCCGAAGGATTTGTTGTACCGGCGATAATTTCTGCTAAAGCCTTATTGCCAACCTGGCCGGGATACCAGCAGTATAAAATCGCCGGCACCTCGTTGTTCCATCTGCTCATGTTTTTGCCGCCGCCTGTATATATAATAACCACTGTTTTATCATTCAAGGTTGCAATCCTGCCGATGTCGGTGTTAATATATTCAGGCAAATCGAAGGGGACATCAGAACCTTCGCTGTCGTATGTTGCTGCACTATAGATTACAACTGAAGCTTCGGTTATTTCTTCATCCGTCGGTTCTTCAATGTGTTTCACATTTTCACCGAATTGTTCTTTTAAGGCATCAAGCAGAGTAACCTGGTCAAAGCCGATTACATAGGCCGCTCCGCCTCCAACAGCCAACTTGTCAACGTATCGGCCGGTTACCAAAATGACGTCATCTTGTTTTGCGTGGAAGGGCAGGGTTTGGTTGTCGTTTTTAAGCAGTACAATGCCCTGGCGCGCCGTATCAAGTGCCACCTCAACGTGCTTGTCATAATTATTTAAATAAGAAGTATCCTTAACGGTTATTTCATCAAATCTCATAGCAAACGCTGTGGCCATGATGTTTTTGACCATCCGGTCTATGTCCTGTTCTTTCACTTTACCTTCTTCAATCAGTCCTGGAGCTTCCCGCCGAAGGTATTCTGCAGGGTCATTCTCACTGTAAATACCGTCTTCGGTTTCGCCCGGCATATCGAGGTCCAGGCCCGACTTTATTGCTTTTTCAGCATCCCAGATTGACAGCCAGTCACTCATAACAAGCCACTTAAAGCCTAAATCTTTACGCAGCAGTTTGCTAATCACATATTTGCTGTGCGGGCAATATTCGCAGTTAACCTGGTTATATGCCGTCATCACGGCCATCGCACCTGCATTTATTCCCGCCTCAAAAGCCGGCGCGTATATCTCGCGTAACGCCCTTTCGCTTACCACTGAGTTTGATGTGCGACGCCTGTGATCGGTATTGTTGGCAATGAAATGCTTGAGCGTGGCGACAACGCCCGTATTCTGCAGGCCGACGACGTAGTTTTCAATCATCCTTGCCGCCAGAAAAGGGTCCTCTCCGAAATACTCGAAATTCCGGCCGCACTGTGAAATACGGTACATATTCATACCCGGCCCTAACAGAACGCCGATGCCGCCGGCCCTGCATTCTTCGCCTACACTTTTGGCATAAGCCCGGGCCAAATCGACATTCCATGTACTGGTCAAAGCAAGAGGGGCCGGAAAGGCTACGGATTTTTCCAAGTGGTCCTTATAATCTATAAGACTCACACCCTGGGTGGCGTCCGAAAAACGCATTGAAGGAATGCCGTATTTCTCGTAGCCTTTTGTGAAAAATATGCTGTGCCCTCCAATCATTTCAATTTTTTCCTCAAGCGACATTTTGCCGATAATGCGTTCAGCTCTTGCCGTCGCCGCTTCGTATGAAACGGGAGGCTCGAAAGGCTCAAACGGGACCTCTTTTTTGAAATCCTGGCCGCACGTATGTCGGCCTGCGCCAAATGATAAAATTATGAAACACAGTGCAAATAACTTCTTCATAATGCGTCTCCTTTCAGGTAATGTTACGTTCAATCTTAATTCACATAAATTCTTTCTTTTAATCTTATATCAGCCGATGAAGCACCGATTTGAATTTCAAATTCACCGGCCTCGACCTTCCAGGATGAAGTATCTTCGTCCCAGAAAGCAAAGTCCCGTTTCTTAAGTGTGAAATATACAGTTTTCTTCTCGCCTGCTTTCAAATGAACTTTTTCAAAATCCTTAAGTTCTTTGGCGGGACGCTCGACCGCAGCTTCCAAATCTCTTACATAAAGCTGCACTATCTCTTTGCCGGCCACTTGACCTGTATTTGTTACGTCAACTTTCACCAGCACGTCATCACCTGTATTATAATTTCGGGAGTCGGTCTTTAAGTCGGAATATTCGAACGTAGTGTATGACAGGCCGTGCCCGAAGGCATAAAGCGGCTGGATGTTTTTATGTTCGTACCAGCGGTAGCCCGCGAAAACCCCTTCGTGGTAGTTTACGTCAAAGACAGGATGGTCCATGCCGAAATCATACTCAAGAGCGGCAGGATGTAATTCTTCGCCGGCGGGCAGGTACGGATAGCCGGGTGAATCTTCGAACCTGCGCTCGATTGTAATCGGCAGCTTTCCCGACGGATTCGTAACACCAGCGATAATTTCTGCTAAAGCCTTGTTTCCAACCTGGCCCGGATACCAGCAGTATAAAACGGCCGCTGCATCGTTGTTCCAGCTACTCATATTTCTGCCGCCGCCGGCATTCATAACAACGACTGTTTTGTCATTCAATTTTGCTATCCTGCTGATTGTTTTGTTCATATCTTCGGGCAGGTCAAAAGAGATGTCCCGACCTTCAGTATCATTTGTTCCTGCGCTATAGATTACTATCGAGGCATCGGCAATTTCCTCGTCCGTCGGAGACTCTGTGTGTTTTACATTTTCGCCGAATTGCGCCCTTAAAGCATCAAGTATTGTTATGACATCAAAACCTTCAACATAGGCGGAACCGCCACCGCGTGCTAATTTGGTTGCATATTTGCCGGTCAACAGGATTACATCACCTTCTTTCGCGCGGAAAGGCAAGGTTTCGTTTTCGTTTTTAAGCAGTACAATGCCCTGGCGTGCCGTTTCAAGTGCGACTTCAACATGCTTATCATAATTATTTAAATAAGAAGTATCCTTCACTTGCCGCCCGGTCAAACCCATAGCAATTATAGTCGTCAGGATATGTTTAACCATAGGGTCTATATCTGCTTCCTGTACTTTTCCTTCTTTAACCAGGGACGGAGCTTGTCCGCGAAGGAATTTATCATGACCTTCGGGACAGAAAGAACAGTTGACATCTTCGCCCGGCATATCGAGGTCCAGGCCCGACTTAAGTGCCTTTTCGGCATCCCATATCGACACCCAGTCACTCATTACAAGCCACTGAAAACCCAAATCCCGCCGCAATAGTTTGCCGACCACATATTTACTTTGCGGCGAGTATTCGCCGTTAACCAGATTAAAGGAAGTCATCACGGCCATCGCACCTGCATCTACACCCGCTTCGAATGCCGGCATATAAATCTCGTGCAGTGCCCTTTCGCTTACCACCGAGTTGGACCTTCGACGCCTGAAATCGCTGTTGTTGGCGATAAAATGCTTGAGCGTGGCGATTGTTTGCGTGTTTTGCAACCCGACTACATAATTTTCAATCATTCTTGCAGCCAGATAAGGGTCTTCGCCGAAATACTCAAAATTACGCCCGTTCTGAGAAATACGGTACATATTCATACCCGGCCCTAAAAGAACAGCGATGCCGCCGGCCCTGCATTCTTCGCCGATGCTCTCGGCATAAGCCCGGGCCAAATCGGTATTCCACGTACTGGTTAAGGCAATAGGAGCGGGAAAAGCTACGGATTTGTCCAATTCAATAATTCCATCTGTAAGACGGACACCTTGTGTGGCATCTGCAAATTGTATAGAAGCAATGCCGTATTTATCATAGCCCTTCGTGAAAAACATATTGTATCCTCCAATCATGGCGATTTTTTCCTCAAGTGACATTTGCCCGAGGATACTTTCGGCTTTTGCCAGGGCGGTTTCGTAAGGAACAGGAGGTTCGAAAGGCTTGAACGGGGCTTCTTTTTGAAATTCCTGCTCAATCGTATTTTGGCATGCGCCAAACAACAAAACCGTCAAACACAGTGCAAATAATTTTTTCATAATCTGCCTCTTTTTATTTTTTTAACATCCGTTTGTCGGCGGTTTGGAATTTATTTTACGGAGTCATCGGGTGCCATATCCAGTTCTTTGTAAAGCTCGCGTCGGCCTGCTTTATCCCCTTTAATAGTTTCGAGGGCATATTCGGCGACTTCCTTTGCCTTCTCACGAGGCACAACGATGACGCCGTCACCATCGGCAACGATTACATCGCCGGGGCAAACGAGAACGCCGCCGCAGGAAACAGGGCGATTGACGCTCTCGATAATGTTTCGCCCGGGCCGGATGCCCCGGGTGACCTTTTTAATGTAGAGGGGAATCTTTTGGGCGGCCACTTCGTCTGTGTCGCGGGCGCCGCCGCTGGTAACAACGCCGACACAGCCCTTGCTTTTCCACTCCATTATGTTATGTGAACCGATATTACCTGCATCAGTGGAAGGGTCATCGTCGATAACCAGAGCGGCGCCCGCACGCAGGATTTCGACAAATGGTTCACCGGTAACATTAGCATACATATAGTCAATCCAGTCGTCGAATTCTTTGATGCTCATATTGCCTCTTGCCGCCGGCTGGTTGGTGGGAACGTAACGGACGGTAACGGCTATACCGACAAAGCGGTGGGTAAAGTGGGTGGTGTCTTTCCAGGAGGCGTGTATCTCGGCAGACATAAGACCGACATCGGCAAGACCCGCTTTGTCCATCCCGTCGGAAACATCGCTGACACGAAGGCCCCTGAAAAGCTCCAGGATTTGCCGGTCCTGCTGTTTTGTATAGACTTTGGTTTGCATAAAGTTATACCCGGCCCGCAACTGCTGCTCGGTCGGTTTTTCAGGAGCGGGATTGTTCTTGTCTTCCTGCTTGCTTATAGTGGAAAAAGCGCTGGCGGCAAATATTGAAAAAGTGATAACGGCAAGAGCAGTCAGTTTTAATTTGCTGTTTGTAATTCTCATTATCCATCTCCTTGTGAGCGGTAGTATTTCAACCAAGGATTATATATTTTTCAGAATAAGTCAGAAAACCAGCTTGATGGATGTATCCTTCATCGCCGTTAACGGAATCCAGATAACAAGATTGTCATCCTCAAATCCTGAGCGATAATTGTTGAATTTCGTGTCGTTTATCATAAGTTCGAAAGGCCTGTCTTTATCCAGCCCACTGATTACGAATACCGGATTAATCAGCGGTCTTTCAAGGCCGGCCTTAAATAATAATTGCAAATCACCCTTGCCGGATGTTCTGGTTAATTTATAAGCCTTCTCTTTTATTTCATAACCGTCATAGCTGTACCCGTCGCATTGCATTATCAGTTGAGGCGCCGCCTCCCAGCTCCCGGCCAGATTTACGAGCTTATCGACACGCTGCTGCTCGGTGGGTTCGTCGGTCATTCCCACCAGATAAACTTGAGTTAAGGTCTTTTCGGTTTTCTCATGCCAGCGCCATTTTATCACATGCGACAGTGCGGATGACCATTGCTCATCGGGTCCAAAAATCGTCTTGCGGGGCCAGGTGATAAAAACGGTCTTATCGATATTTCGATGGTCGTCCATCGGCATATAATAAGGTTTGACCTCCACATTGCCCGAAGTAACAATGGTGAAGGGATGGTATTTGCTTTTGAGGTTCACCATCTGGATATTGGCCGGTTCAAACAGGCTGCAGTCCGGCGGATAAGGCTTGTAATTAATGCGTTTATATTCGCCGTCCATCGTGATAAGAGTCAGTGCCTCGGTTTCAATAATTTCCGGCGGCTGCTTGCCGGAATATGAAATGAAAGTTTCCTGTGTTTCGAAAACGGTTCCCCGAATTCCCCAGAAAGCGCAGTGTCCGGGCAGTCCCCAGAAAGCGACCGCATCTTCTGTTTTTCCCGTATAGATTTTGATTACACGAACCGAGACACCGTCCGGATAGATATAGTACCATTCATCCGACCAGTCCCCCTGGCCGTACGGCGAGCCGCTGTCAACGTATGTGTGCAGGATTTCACCCTCAGGCGTCTTTAAAACCCCCCGAAAACGTACCACCTTACGAGCCGGACTTTGCCTTTCAATCCACATAACCGCATCCCGGTCGAACAAGACCTCTCCCCAGCCGGGGTGTTCCGTCTCAATCGAAGCGGTCTCTCCCCATTCATTGGAAAAGCCTATTCCTTCAGGGGTATAATAGGCTGCCTTTGGTGGACTGAAAACCATATAAAAGTCCTCGTCAGGGAAGGTTACCTTCACCGAATATTCCCTGTTACCCTTTTTAACGGGTTCGGTTAAACCTTCCGCCAGAAACTTATCGACCGGTTCCGGACTCCGGGAGAAAGAGGACAAACAAAAAAACAATACCGGTAAGCAAGTTACTATAGTTAATTTGTTTCTGAATTTCATTTTGCAGCCCTTTGTCTTTTACCATTTTTTTATAACATTATTCAGATTGGTTTAATGTCTATCCTGGTTTATTTGCGGCCGACATTATCAATCGGGCCTTCAAATCCCGGCCCACCAGCCGCCACGTACCCATAACTGGCGCCGGATTCGGACGGGCTTATCCAGAATGAATACAATTGACCGTGTTCTAATTCGAAGCGTAGCCGAACTTTTTTGCCCGAAAGCGACGACAAATCCCGGCCACCGTTCCAGGTTATTCGATGAACCGTTCTGTCCAGAGAAACCGGGCGGCAATTCTCAATGGTGAATGGCAATATCGCATTACCTTGAGCGTCCTGAATTTCTGCCCTTAACTGTCCATCCGGACAATCGACATTTACGAACAGGTATTTTCCGCAGAACGTGATTAGCCGGGTTGTCAAAAATCCGGGTTCATCGTCCGCGTTCATTGAGGCAAAACCATCGCGCCGCAATATCGCCAGTCCGGTACTTCCGCCCGCATAAATATGACCCCCCAATTTGGGAGATTTTCCAGACCATCCCCCATAATAAAAATACAGGGAATCGCCAACCACCAGGCAACATCCCCCGGCGGAATGAATATAGGCGCGATCCCAATCACCTTTTCGTTTCGTTGCCCCAATGAAGGGTGTGCGTTCCGGTCGGTGCCAGTGAAAACCGTCGCGGCTGTATCCGAGCATTAGCTGGGTTATTTTCGGAAATCCGCCTTCCATGCACACAGGATTGGGGGGTCCCTGGTGCATTGTAAAAAGTCCCAGCATAATGCTCTCATAGGCAACAGCGTCGAGTTTATAAAGCTGAGCGGGGCGCATCACATCGGCGTCGGGCAAATCCAGAATATCGGAGCCCACCCAGAATACCCGACCTTTATTTTTAGCTTTGAAACCCTCGTAAAGTGTTCGTCTCGAAAGATATTCGGCGCCCTCAACAAAATCAGAGAATTCATAGTAATCTCGTGTTCTCGGCCCAATTTCATAAGGTCGGTATTCATCCGAACGAATACTTAAGACCCATTTTTTCCGAAATGGATTGTAAAAGATGGTCGTGTTGTCCCCACTGAGCCCGATTCTTGAAAGTTGCCGCCAGTGAATCCCGTCCGCCGAGGTGAATAATCGCCCGCCCTGTTCGTCGTCCGGCGGCCTGCGAGACGTGTCCATCTGCTTTGCATAAAATAAAGCTTCATCACCTGCAAACATCTCTTCATGGGTGATGGGATACGAGTACAGGAGCATTTTGAATCGTTCTTCGGGGCGATCCGCTTCATGATCCAGCCAGACAGAAACGCCGTCCCGGCGAGAAGTCCCCACGTCAATGACCTGGTTGGTGCCCGGTACTATATCAAGTTCCGGGCGCTCCCAATAAATGCCGTCTTTGCTTGTGGCGTACGCCGTTTCGTTAAAGAATCCGGCAAGATACCATATCTTGAACAAACCATCCCTGAAATCATAAAAAACGCCGTCACTGAAAGGAGCCGCGACCGGCATCATTCCGCCGTTCATTTCGAGAGCGGTTTGGGGTTTGAGAACGGGATTGCCTTGAAACTTTTTCGCTTTGTGAAAGACGCGCCGCAGAGTCGTTTCCCGAATCAAAAAATCATCTACAAACAACTGGCGTCCCACATCAACCGGAATAACAGCAGGCACATTCTCCAGATACGGCACGGGCATGGGGGCGTAGCAATTCGGATTCAGGTCATCCGGGGGCCATTCATCCGGCAGGACAATTCCGTTGTAAAGCCGTTCGCCGGCACCGCACGGCGACGCGAACCTTAAAGTGAGCATTGTAATTATGATTAATTTTACATATAATTGTTTCATACGTCCCCCTTGAACGTTCGCCAAACCGAAAAATATTACCCTTTCATTTCCATATCGATTGCAGTTCATATACTTCGAGATTATTGATTTTCAGGTCGTTAATCCTTTGCCCGCCGTCGCCGGCTCCGAACCTCATGCTTTTTGTTTTGGTCTGTCATCCTATGCCTACTCGTGAACTCGTAACAGGCACTTATGAACATCTACTTTGCCTCCTTCCACACTGAACATCAGAGTAGATTCCATGGGCCACCACTTATCAACGATACAGGTCTGCGCAAACTGGTCATTGATAAAGCATTCAATCAACGTATCATCAACGAACACCTGGATTTTGACCGATTCCGAAGTGTCCACCGGGCAGGGACGACCATAGGGACGCCCAAGGTCAATGCCGGGGCCGTTAACTGAAAGTGTTGCCTGGCTGGGAATAAGACCCAGGTGATACTTACCACCAAAAGAAATCGTAATCCGGCTTTGAGGGTCCATCTTGATACGGTAGTCCAACATATAGGCGGGCGGCACAGCGAGTGAAGTTCGCGATGGTTGTTCTGTCAGATCTATGGCTGTCTTGTTGAAAAAAGCGACAATCTCTTCAGCCGGTTTCATGTAAAGCAGACCTTCAGGTCCTTCATAAACCTCGCGCGGTATGGGCATTGAGCGTCCGCTCCACCCTCCGAACCACAAGTAGCGTTTCCCGTCCCAGGTCGTCTTTGCCGCCTGGCCGGCCGTGTCTAATTCACGCACTAAAATAGAATTCCAGAATTTCGGGCGAATGTATGGGCCCCGGGCACTTTTTGCATAACTATACCCGAAATCATTTCCGATTATATAATGAGTATTCCCAAACCTCAGATAGCTTGGTGTTTCATCACCAGGAACTCCCTCGATTGGCATTTCCTGTTTCCAATTGATCAGATCATCAGATGTCAGCAGGGCAAAACGCCCCCACCATTGATTGGGAACGTTTGCAAATAAAATCATCCAGTATTCCCTGCTTTCCGGATTCCAGAATATTTCAGGATCGCGGAAATCACGGGTGGGATGATTGGCATAATGAATACCATCCGGTGCTATCATGTGCTCCGGATGTTTTGTCCAATTGATAAGGTCTCGGCTTGTTGCGTGGGATATAAATTCCCTACCCTTGGGATTTAAAGGATTCCAATTCGTGTACCAGGCATGAAAAACCCCGTCTTTCTCTATGACGTCACCGGTGAAAATACAGCCCCCATCCGGTCCTGTTGGATCGTTCTTATCAACACTTAATGCCGCAGGCAGTTCTTTCCAGTTCACTAAATCCGTCGATACAATATGTTCCCAATTTACATCATAGTTGCCTGCGGGATTGGTTAAATAAAAAACGTGGTACTCACCGTTCCAATAGAAAGGCATCGGGTCACCAAATCCACGACGACCAGGTACGAATCGGAATCGTGAACGCTGGGGCTTTTTATTAGCCGACTCTTCCTTGGCTGCGTGGGCACTATTTTCAACCGCCGTTGCAGCGCCGGCGTGTGCGACACACGATATGGTGAGACTAATTACAGTAAGAACGTATTTACTTATAATAATATTCTTTCCCATGTAGTATATGCTTCCTGGTTTTTCTAAATGGCTTTCATTTCCATATCGATTGCAGTTCATATACTTCGAGATTGTTGATTTTCAGGTCGTTAATCCTTTGCCCGCCGTCGCCGGCTCCGAACCTCATGCCCCTTTTTTCGGGATTGAGTTTTCTGGGCAAAATCATAGTAAATCTTCCATGGTCAACGAACACTTCCAGGCTGGTGCGGTCCACAATGAACTCATAGAACATCCTGTTGCTGCCTAAATCGGGCAGATATTTTATCTTAAATGACTCGGCCTGGCCGACCTCTGTGTTGAAGTAAAATATATTCGGCTTTAGTGTGTAGTACAGGACATCTTCGTCAAAGATGATACTGTATGCAATAGCGTTTATGTTTTCGATTTCACATTTGACATGCAGCAAACCGGAATCAATGTCCCTGAGCTTTCTGTTGGCCTGCTCCACCGTAAGGCTGTCCCATTTGTGGGCTTTTTTATGGAGTTTTTCTATTTCCTTCACCGGCTCATTAAACATCCTTATTCCGTTTGCGGTTTTTCTCAGAGTAAGCTCGGTGGGAAAGCTCATCAACCCGTTAAAGGCAGGCGCCGGCTCTGGAATCTCGACCCAGCCGGGGATCTCTATATAGCCGACCTGAATCCGGCGTCCGTCACTTTTTGGAACATTTGTAAATGTCTGCGCCGCAAAGAACTTTCCCTGAAGATAATTGAACATTCCCAGTTGGGGGGTAAATTTCTTCCCGTCGAAATCACCGACCAGATAGTCCCCGGAAACGCCGTACATAACCCATTTGGTGTTTTTGGGATTGCCGTCCACCGGAAGCTCAAACAGTTCCGGACACTCCCAGAAAGTCTGGGTATGGCTCTGGTATTCCCATTTTTTCAGGTCATCGGAAGTAAATATGGAGTGGCCGATACGCTCATAAACAACCATAACCCACTTGCCCGTTGGTTCATGCCAAAACACTTTCGGGTCGCGGGCGTTGTCTGTACCGAGTATATCGAAGCGGTCACCGATAACAGGGTTATTTTCATAATCCGTAAAGGTTCTGCCCTTATCATTCGAATAGGCAATATTCTGACAGGAAGCCTCCCGGCCGTTAAGTAACATTGTAGTCGCATAAATGGCAACCATAACATCATTTTTCCCGGTCTTAAAACCGGCTGTATTCTTATAATCGATTACGCTGCTGCCGGAGTAGATGCCGGCAAGTTCGTGTCTGTACAGGGCGTCCGGCAGTTGTTTCCAGTGCACCAGGTCGGTGCTCACGGCGTGTCCCCAGTGCGGCTGTCCCCAGTAGTAGCCGTAGGGATAGTGCTGGAAGAAAAGATGATACTGTCCGTCGTAATAAACCAGGCCGTTGGGGTCGTTAATCCAGCCCCGAATAGTGGAAAAATGAAGCTGTGGGCGATGCTTTTCCTTATATACATCTTTAAGATATTCTCTTTCGTCGGACTGGTAAACCAGACCAAGACCTTTTTTCTTTCTCCCGCGTCTGGTTCTAAGCACGGCCTTTTTGCCTTTGAATTCACTTATATCGGCGAATACCCAGAAATCAGGCTCGGAATCCGGAAGGAAAATATCAATGGTTCGTACAACTTTATCATCGATGACAAGTTCCAGCGTTACCCGGTCGTGCTCGTTGTATGACACGGGCAAATTGAGGTATCGTTTGTCGATTAGGAATTCCCGCTTATTTGCGTTGTTGCTTTCCGATGTAGTCCCAATCTTTGCCAAAGCACCCCTGACCAGAAATGTTGAGCCGGAAACGGCTGCGGTTTTTGCCAGAAATGTCCTTCTGTCAAGTTTCTTTCTCATATATACCTCCTGTCACAAAATGAACGGTTAATTAATCTTTTTCCAATCGGTATCTGCGGATTTTAACCGAAAGATAAAGCCGATTCCATATAAACTTTTTGGACGACGGTCAACCGCCCAATATAGTGCGTTTATATTGCAGGACTGGCGAACCTTTCTGCACGATAACGAAGTTGTCACCCGTACTTGTATCAAAATCCATCATTGCTCCACCCATATCCCTGAACAGCATTCCGTTGCGATATACTGTTACACCTGTCTGTTCGCCCCGGGGATTGCGCAATTTGCATTTTTCCATCTCAATGAATTTTTCCTATAATGGCCGTCTGGTATCCCGACTTTTGCAGAATTTTCTGAAATTGCTGCTGATCATGGTTGAATCCGCCTCTATTATCATATTTTCCATGCAGGTGACTATGTTTACCGGTGAGCAGGGTTGAACGGCTTGGGGCGCAAATCGAATTGACAACATAAGCCCTATCAAAGACCATGCCTTCTGTTGCGATGCTGTCGATATTGCCGGTAAGGTTTTCATTTCTAAATCGTCCGCCATAAGCACCGATAGGTTAGAAAGCGTGATCATCAGGGAAGAGCCAAATAATATTAAGGTCTGCTTTTGTTCGAAGCAAAGCCTGAACCCTTTTGAGAAGATACACTGCAACCGGATAAAGTTAATCCCGCTACACCCGCTCCAATAGTTTTTATAAACTGGCGTCTATCCACTTTAAATTTCTCTAATATGTTTGTAAATATATCACAGTTTTGTTACATAGACGAAGTACGACCCGCCCAGGTCTTTACCGTTTTTATCATAGAGAAACGTCTGCAAGCGAGGTTTATCACCTTTTTTGAGATTAATTGTAAAGGTTGCATTAGTTTCTCTCGGTGAAGTCTTGGCTGTCATTTCCTTGGCGCCAACTATAAGCTTTACACTGGAGACCTTCCTGCCCCCAAGCTTTTCATCGAGGCTTTGCAGTCTATCACCAAACGCCGCCCCCGACTGCTTCGGCCAGCCGTAAGCCTCAACCTTATACCGACCGGTCTCTTCCACATGCAGCAGCCAGTAGCCGTTCTTCACTCCCGGCATCCCAACCTGCTCCCACTCATCCACACCCCACTGACCTCCATGTGTCACAAACCAGTGGGCCGAGCACAAAAACGTTGTCGGCTCGGTATCAACGCCGATATTAATAACACTTTTGAGCCCCTCAAAAGAACTCATTCTTTCCGTCCATCGGGCATGATACTCCCTCAACTCTTTGGCGATATCCGGATGCTTATCGATAATGTTTCTTCTCTGGCCGGCATCTTCCGTGATATTATACAACTCATCACCATTCACCAGCCGCCATTTATTCCACATCACCGTACCAGGATCTTTGAAGTCGTAAATCTGAATCACTATCTTACGGTCAGCTAGCTTAGTTTCTTTCCCGCTTATAAGGCCAGCCAGGCTTATCCCGTCAAATTTAACACCCGCAGGCCTTTCAATGTTGCATAAATCAAGCAGCGTCGGCACCAAATCCATCCCCTGAGCGAGCTCATCTATATCGCGCGGCTTATTGATACCCGCCGCCGGCCATCTAAAGAAAAACGGCACCCTGTGTCCGCCATCATAGTAAGAATTCTTCCCGCCACGCATACCAGCGTTATAAACTTCAGTACCACAACAGCTTCCATTGTCGGTCATATAGATAAAAATCGTGTTTTCCTTCAGGCCGGTTTTATTCAGGAACTGCTCCATGCGTCCCATGTTCTCATCGAACTGTGTGATCATCCCTAAAAAGGCTCCTTCCTCCTCGTACATCCTCTCATACTTCTCGGCCACCAGAAGTGGCCCATGCGGCACATTGACAGGTATATAGCAGAAAAAGGGCTTACCTTTTTCTTGCTGCTTGGTCATCCACTTCATTGCCTCATTGAAGAAAACATCCGTGCAGTACCCATTGTACTTTTCCAGTGTGCCGTTGTGCTCATATGTGTCGTCGAAGTAGTCGTTGTCCCAGTAATCCATCAAAGATGCAATTCCCCACGACGCATGATGAACCGTCTCATCGAATCCACGGTCCTGAGGTCTGTAAGGATGGTTATCACCGAGATGCCACTTGCCGAATTGCCCGGTAGTATAACCGCCGGCCTTAAACATCTCACCTATAGTCGGTATCTGGGGCCGGATCTCCGATAGGCCCGGCAACAGATATCCCGTACCGTTACGGAGACAGTGCGTTCCGGTCATAAGCTCGCCGCGCGTAGGAATACACTGCGGTGCAACATGAAAATCCGTAAACCTCGTACACTCTGCGTAAAGCTTATCAATGTTCGGCGTTTTCAACGTAGGATGGCCGTGACACGCAAGGTCACCATAACCTTGGTCATCGGTCAAAATAAAAATAACATTCGGTTTTGAGTCAATGGACTTATCAAATGAGTTTAACATCGATTGTGCACAACCGCCCACAGAAACCGACAATAATGAAACTGCGCCTGCCTTCTTCAGAAAATGCCTTCGGGAGATATTGTTAGGCATAGCCTGTCTCTTCAATTCATCTTATATTCGTTTTATATAGACATAATACGCACCATAGGTTCTACCGTTACCCACATGGTTTACGAACCATCCCTGAACGCGGGTTGAGCCGGCCTTTAGTCGCACTTTGAACGTAACCTCCCGTGCTCTCGGTTCTATGGGTTTCGTCTGGTCGATATCAGCAACCTTTAGCCTTGCATGGGTCACGGTAAAGCCCTCGTAGTCGGGTTCTAATTCATGTATGCCGACGGTCCCGCTGATGGGTCTGTCCAATTCCCGGGGCCATCGCCTGAGGGCAAATTCGTACAGCCCGGACCGGGCAACATCGACCGCCCAAAAGCCATCGGATGGTGCGCCCTCTTTAACCTGGTTTACATAAAAAACGACCTCACCGTGAAGGTCGTGACTGACCAGGCACGTCGGATTCTGCTTGTCGGAGCCAATAATAATCTCACTATACTCATCAAAACGTTCCGAGACATCATCCCACCATTTCTCATAGGCCGCGCGAAGTTCCTTGACAACCTCGGGATGTTGATTTGCAATATCTTTTTTCTGCTTCGGATCCGCCTTAATATCGTAAAGCTCGTGACCGTTAATTAGGCGCCACCGGTCGGTCATCGTGGCACTGCGGCGCCACTTTATGGGATAATCAATACGTTGCGAATCGACCACCAGTGTCCGTTTGGGCCAGCTCGCACCTTCCCCGGCAATCAAAGGCACAAGACTCTTACCGTCAAATTTTACTTCCTGGGGCTTTTTTATACCGCACAGCTCTATCAACGTCGGCATCAAATCAATATGAGCCGTCAGCCGTTCGACATCGCGTCCACCAGCCAGCCCGCCTCGGGGCCAGTGGATAAAACACGGCACCCGATGACCCCCTTCGTATTGCGATCCTTTGGAACCTCGCATGTGGCTGTTAAATTCATCCGGGCCACCCACAGGGTCGCCGCCGTTGTCCGTCATAAAAATTACAATTGTATTGTCAACCAGATTCATTTGAGATAATCGCTTCATTAAGCGCCCGACATTTTCGTCGATATTTGCAAGCATGCCGTAAAAAAGGTGTGCATCTTCATACTCCAATCCTTTATCTTTGTACGGCCTGCTGTACTTCCCGGCAATGTGAAAAGGTGCATGCGCTGTGTTCGTCGGCAAGTAGCAAAAGAAAGGCTTCTCTCTATCTGCCGTGATGAAGTTCATCGCCTCATCAAACCACACATCCGCACAATAACCTTCGAATTTCTCTGGTTTTCCGTTGCGATAATACGTATCATCAAAGTAATCGTTCCCCCAATAATCGTTTCCGTGACCGATGCCGCCTCCCAGATGTATCACCGACTCGTCGAATCCCCTGTCCTGCGGCCTGAACGGATAGTTATCACCCAGGTGCCACTTACCGAATATACCGGTACGGTATCCGCCGGCCCGGAACACATCAGCGATTGTTACCTCATCTGCGCGCAGAAAATGTCTGCCCATAATCGTATGCCACACACCCGTCCGGACGTTGTACCTTCCCGTCAACAAGGCAGCACGTGTCGGTGAACATGTAGGGCTTACGTGGAAGTCGGTAAGGCGTACACTTTGTGCGTGCAAATTGTCAATGTTCGGCGTCTTCAAAACGGGGTTACCGTGACAACTCAAATGCCCATAACCCTGGTCGTCTGTCATAATCAAAACAACGTTCGGCCTGGAAACGACCGATTTAGAACAAGCTTCTGCCCCCCATCTGGCACATCCGCCTATACCTGCTGCCATTAATGAACTGGCCCCGGCCAGCTTAAGAAATTCTCTACGGCAAATATTTTTATCCATAGCCTATCCCCTCATCAGTTTTATAGTGTTTTTTGTTTTCATTTTTTCTTGTCCTGTCGAATTTTTAACCGAGCATTTTGAACTTAATTCGGGTTTTTGCGTACCCATCCGGACCTGAAACAATTCACTCAGAGACGGGCGTAATGGTAATTTTTGCTGATTTCCTCGAGCGCAGGTTGAGCCAGATAACGAGGTTGGATTTTCCACTGACCTTTTCATAACCTGTTCGATAGTCTTTCCCCACCGCAAGTTTATTACCATCCAATGTGATTTCGGCACGACTATTTCCCCATCCCTGAATAACAAATGTCGGATTTTCGATGAATACCTGTTTATCACCCCGGGCCGCCTCGGCGAGTGTTAGCTCAAGCTTCCTGGGACCATCCTGGCAGGGCAGAATATACGCTCGTTGCGTGGGGTCATATATCTGAACCTTGTATTTCGGCTCAAGCCCGCTCATCTTCACCTGCGGCGGCCGAATCCACGACTGAGCCAACCCCAAAAGTTCCTCCCTGGGATCCTTTGCCCGGGTCATGCCGGACAGGTACACCTGTTCGAGAATGTTGTCGGTACGCCGCCAGTGCCACCAATTGAGGACATGACCCAATGAAGTTGCATAGCCGCCGTTTGTCCCTTTGAGCCATGTCTGAAAGACGTGGGGCAGTTCACCTTCGGGCCTATACGGCTCGTTTTCCGTACCCTGAGGAATACAAATGGTAAATGGCCGGTATTCAGACTTCAGATTGATTAATTTGATATTGGCACGATCGAATATTCCAAAACTGTCCGGATAGGGTTTATAACAGATCGTCTTGCTGCGCCCATCCATCATGATCAGGGTGATTGGTGACACTTCAATATCATCCTGCGGCAGATGCCCCTTCTGGCCGAAAATAAAATCCTCCTGAAACTCATGAACAACATTCGGCGGAATCTCGCGAATGGGCTCAACGTCTCCGAATGTCTCGTCCGTTACCGTAAGACTCTGACCGGCTACCCCGCTGTAAATCCGAACATGACGAGTATGCGTACCGTCCGGATAAATATAATACCACTCATCCGTCCAGTCGCCCTTGCCGTATGGCGAGCCGCTCGGAATATCATTATGCGCGATGCGGCCGTCAGGATCCGCAATAGCTGCTCGACAGCGTACAATTATCCGAGCTGAATTCTGACTTTCAATCCACATCCGCGCAGAACGTGCTTTTTTATCCCACAATATCTCACAAGAACTCGACGCCTTGGGATCGTACGTCTCCGTCCATCCGTTAGAAAAATGGATCCCGTTCTCCGTGACCATACAGGGATAGCACGGCATACTAAAACGCATAATCGTTGGCACCAGATCGAAAAACACTTCCACCGCCACACGACGAAGCTCACGAGGAACCTGCGAACTCGGCTCCTCCAGATACTTCACCTCCGGCTTAGTTGTCCCGACGGCATAAAACTTCTCTGAAGCGGCACCAAGTTGTGGGCATGTACAAACACAGATTAATGTAAGCGAACAAAACACTATTGCACAACGGATTTTGTATTGCATGATAACACCTTTGTCCTTTATAAAAGAAACTCACAGATATTTTTTACTCAAACCGGTCGCTTTTACCCGAAGCCGCCCGTTCAAGTAAACCAGTTTACATCTCAGATTCTTCGATGACGGTCAATCTCCCAATATGGCTCGCTTATACCGCCGGGGTGAGCAGTCTTCGGGCACGATAACGAAGTTGTCGCCTCTTATTGTCTCGAAACTCAGCGGCGACCCGCTCATATCCTCGAACTTGCTGCCGTTGCGATATATTGTTACATCTGCCTGTACACCCCAGGGATTGCGCAACCGGCATTTTCCGCCGGACTGCGACCGAATCTCGACAAACTCCACCTCACCTTTGCGCATCGATGATGTTACCAGAAAATTGCCCCTGGCCAACAGCGAGAATTGAGCATCCCACTGTCTGGGCCAGGCGCCGAAAACATGGATAACCGTTTCACCTGCAGGTCCGGGCGGTGTTGCTCTGCAAAGTGCAAGTACAAGTCCTTCCATGGCATTACCAAGTCGTTGACCACCCATTCCCTGATAGCCTTCCATCAGGCTGAGCCGATTTCTCAGCGGGCCTCGCCACCGTGCCCACGCTGAGTCCATATCAGGATGGCCTTCTTCAAGACCTTCATAGCGAATCTGTTCGGGAACCAGGGTCTTTATAGCTTCGGCATCGGCCATGGTCGCAGCCGTGATGGTCTCTTTGGAAAGCTCGCTTACCCTCGGTCTGCCGGGTTGACGATTTGATAAAGGTATGTAGGAATTGTTCGCAAGCTCAATCATTTCGGCATCTGTCGTCTCCAACGTAAACAAATCATAGTAGGTGCAGGGGGTCGTGGCTCTGCGATTCGTGCTCCGCCTTCCAACCGAGGCATGCTTCGTATTGACCCAGTAGCGTACTTCGCCGTCGTCCGATGTTTCAGTAAATGTCGGCAGGGGTGCAATGTTGTCTAAGAATTCTTGCCATACGCCGCGCATATCCTCATCCACGCCCAGAACCTGCGATGCCCTTATCGCCGTTGCCGTTACCGCCCGCATCGCAGCCAGTTCCTCGATTGTATCTGAAGCGCCCCACGTTGACTCCCAGTTATTGACACCGTGAATGTGATACCTGCCGTCCGCTTCTTTTTTGACGTTCGGATAATTGCGATAAAACTCGGCCACCCCCTTGATAATCGGATAACCGTATTGGCGCAGCCATTGTTTGTCCCGGGTATAATCGTATCGCAGCCAGTGAAAGTAAGCAATCCTCGCACCCGAAGCAAACAAATGCAGCACATAGCTGTAAGGCGCCGAGTCTCTGGCTTCCCAGAAATAGTGGCCGTCTATCCACCGTTCGTCATCGAAGTTTTTCCAGCACCATCGACTGTCAAACGCATTTTTGGGCGCAGCGTACTTCAGAAATTTTTCCGACGCCTCGGACCACCTCTTGCGCACCAGGTACAGGTCCCGCATTTCCGCGGCAATATCTTCAGGCAAACGAGGCGGACCATTGAACCATGTTGTCTCCTGGAGATAAATGCCTTTGCTGCCCCACTGCTGCTTAGCCGCCAGCGCCGTCGCATCATAATTTCTATGAAACATTCTGACCGGCGGTTCCGTCAGATTGATTTTGTTCGCCGCTAAAAGAACATTATTATAATAGCAGAACAGATTGTACATCCACTTCATCGACCCCCATCGGCGTACGTCTCCTTCAGTGTTCCATATCATCCCGCTGTATCGCGGCGGATAATCGCCGCGGGAACAGGACGCCATCACATAGAGGAAATAAGTGTAATGCTTCTCGACATATTCAGCCTGGCCGTCGTCGCTTTGTAGATAAACAAAAGAGTTGGACCAGAAATCATGCCACCAGTTTTTGGTTGATTGCAGAAGTTCCGTGTATCCTGAACCGGCGGCTTTATTCAGTTGGGCAAGTGCAAGTGAGTTTATATCCTGCTCAATATCAAAGGTCGCTGCGCTGGAAATCAGTATGGTAAATGTTCCTTTGCCCGGCTTTGCAGCAAGCTGAATAGCGCCGTCGTTGAGCTGTTTCACCTGTGCGTCGCGATCCTGTACACTTACTGCTACACAGGAGCCGCAGTAATACGTCCGATTCTCTATCGCCGAGGCTTCGGGCTGGGGAAACATCGCCGTCCTGTCGGCAGAATCATCGCCTTCTACGAATTGCTGACGTAGTGTTATATTATTTTCATAAGAGCTAACCCGGCTGAAAGCATAATGATTTCGCAATCGGTAAGTAACAGGCCTCAGCGCTCTCAATGTTACCTTTATGCTGTCGGGCGTTTCGCGGTTATCTGTTATCCGCACCGCCATCGCATCCGGCTCCTGGCAGGCAAATACCTCGGCGCTTACATCATCGCCCTTCACTGTAACTGTCCCATCGTAAACCGACAGATGCTGTTGTGTGTTGTCGGGTGGAAATGCATCGGGGCCGTAATCGGCGAACTCGATGTCAATAAATCCGCAGCCGTGGGAGTAATCCGAATCAACACGCGCAAAGCTGTTGGTCGAACTGTTTGCGCAGTAAACATCAACGCGGTTAATCTGAAGCTTAAGCTGCTTGGGGGTTGTCCAGACAAGACTGCCCATAACACCGTTGCCTATCGGAATGCCCTCCATGCTTGTCCTGACCTGTTTGTCATAATGAAGGTCCGCTCGGGAAATAAGCTTTTTGAAATTTACTTCCAGTATGGTTGAAACTTTTTCACCCTCTGTCGTACACTCCGTGTTATGATACCCCTTCTTTTGCCCGGACTCGAACTGCTTTGTAAAAAAATCCGCCGCAAGTGCAATACCCAAATCAGTACCCTCGTAGAAATCATGCCCTTTATCCGGAACCCATTTCATCTCCGCATGAGCACCGGCTTGTTTGTATCTGTCATACAAATCCTGCGAATCCTGCGGATCGACCGTTCCGTCCTGGGTGCCGTGGACCAGATAAAGGGGCGCGGAATTTGAAGATATATTTTCATAAGGCGAAATTAATTTCAAATCGTCTGCATTGATACCGAATCTTTTTGCAAACCTGGCGGAGTCCTCTTCAATCTTAAACGCCGGAGTCGCAAAACCAGCCACAGCCTGTACCGCACTCGATACACCCGCATTTCCTCCGGTACCCTCCAACGCCGGCACATCGGCTGTTGTCCCGAGCAGTGCGACTATATGAGCGCCGGCCGAAGCGCCCAAGGCGCCTATCCTGTCCGCATCAATGCCGTATTTACCCGCGTTGGCTCGTACCCACCGCACCGCCGCCTTGCTGTCGTAAACACAGTCAATAATCTCAACGGCAGGGAGCATACGGTAATCTATCGTTACCGCTGCCATTCCCCTGGACGCAAGATATTTTGCAAAAGGCTCGAACCATACCCTCCTGTTGACCCTCCAGCCACCACCGTGAATACACACCACGCACGGCACAGGCTCAGACATCGGCTCAGCCGGTAAAAATAAATCCAGTTCGAGTTTCTTATTCGGATACTCTGCAAAGACAAGATTGCGGTGTTCGATGATATTATCCGCGGCAAACTCGAAGATGGGCTTGTTGGCATAAAGAACATACGACAGTATCGTCAGTGTTTTTCCCCACTCCTCTTGACAGCCCTCTTTAAGATACCCCTCATTCTTGCAGAATTTAATGAATTCCTCGATGTAATCGGCTACTTCTTCGTCGCTAACACGAACACCCAGAAAGAATTTCCGTCTCGCCCCTTCATACGCTTCATCGATTCTGCTGATACATTTGCTCTCGGCCGCAAAAAAACCGATATAAGGCTCTTCCGCCTCGACCTTACTGTAAAATTCATTATAAGCCTCATTCTGCTGAGCCGAAATCCGCTCATTCATGCCGAAACCGTCCCGTCCCTCTTCGGCACACTGCGCCAAAACCGACAATGAAATCACCGTAATAATTAAATATCGAACTTTCATCTTTATGCTCCTGTGTTAAAAGACCACCCCGATTTTCACTGTTTTTTGTTATAATACCCGACTTGTATTACAAATGCAAGCTTTATGGTCTATATTGGCCGCATACCCGTAATTATAATCCTTATTGACCATCAGGGTTTTTGTTTTTATTGGAATTGATTCGAGTGCTGATTTAGACTACGCAACAAAACATTTTTGGGAATCCTTACTTTGATGCCCACACTCCCGACCGCAAGCGCATTTTTCTACGCATCTCAGATTTATTTGTTACGCGAACGAAGATGATTTACTATCTTTGAATGTAATCTATTTGGCCAAGGTTGGTATATTTTTCACGAAACCTCTTGCTGAATTGCCAGCCCAACGCTCGTCCTAAGCCTGCCTCGCTTAAAACCTCCTCAAGAGAAATGCCTTGCTCAGCTTTTCCGAGAAAACCGAGAACTCTGAACACCGCCCCATCTGCTGCACATACTTTCCAATCCTCTGATGAACCGACTAAAATAGCTAATGTCTGTTTTTCTCCATCGTGTACGATATCTGCATACGACTCGGGAAGCTTGTTCAGTAAAGACTTAGCTAACGAAGAATCTGTGTCTAAAATTTGAATTAACCCTTTGTCTTGGTAGGGTTCCAAATCTATACGGATGTCTTGTAATTCTTGGCTTGCGTACTTTGCTTCGTTTGCGACGATTTTTGATACCGTAACATCGCACCGATCGATAAATTCATCCCATATATTTAGCTTAAAGAGCTCGATTATCGGTCCGGCATCAAGTAACAGAAATTGATATTTCTTCTTTCCCGAATTCTTCATCTTCCGTGAGGTACCCCTCGGCTTCCTTATAGCTGATGTTCATGTATTTTTTAAACTGCATTAGTGACAGTTTGCCCTGCCTGAGTGCTCTTATCGCCAAACTACAGTAACGTTCAGGTAATTCATCCGGCTCATCAGACTTTCTTGGTGGCCGTATCGACCTCATTTTTTGAGCCATTTTAATATACTCAGCAACCTTCTGTCTCGGTGTGTTATAAAGGCAAAGCATTCGCCACAGCAGCGCTTCCAGAGAAACACCGAATTCTCTCGCTATTTCATCCAACGCTTCAAGGGGAATATTGCCTTTACTGTCGGCCGCAGACTCGATTTTATCCTTGACAGAGTCCGTAGGTAGCAATAGCCGACTGGCAAACGCATTAGCCAGTTTTTCCTCTTGCGCTCCTGGTTTTCCTTCCCCTCCATTAACTCTGAAAATATCCCATGTCAAAAGGTGAAATAGTTCATGAGCAATATCAAAGTTACGCCGCCACAATTTACTTTCCTTATTCAACAGAATAGCGGGCCCAAAGCTGCCATCAAATATAGAGATGGCGCTGCCAGGAAAATTGAGATGGAATATCTTAACGTAAAACTGTTCCTCGAGAATTTGTTTCAGTGAACAGCTCGGCACATCACCCGGCAGCAATTCCCTTTGCACTTTTTCAGCCAGTTTGCAGGCTTGAAGATAATCAAAACTTTCTCGCTCGATAGTATCCGCCTTTGGTAAGCTTGCTCTTCGGAGTTGTCCTGTGCACAACTCGAGGCGATGATACTGTTCGCAAAGCTGACGGAATTTGGCTTCTGTTTCTTTTCTTTCTTCATCAATTGCGGGAGGATCACGCCAAAGCGGCACTGCTTCGGCGGGGATATCGTCAGCGAGAAAAAACGTTATTCCCCTTTTGTAGATGTCGGCTAATTTACTTAGTTGTGAAAAGCTCGGCTCTCTGTTTCCATTTTCAAAATCACTGATCGAAGTATACCCGATTCCGCTTTCTTGTTCCGCTCTTTTGAGAGTATATCCAATTGTTTTTCTGGCAATTTTTAATCTCTTCCCAATTTCCATTGTCATCCTCCAATATTCTGATTTTCCGAAATATTCTAACATATAAAAATTATTAACGCAATAATTTTTTCTGGAAAAAGCAAATTTGTATGTTTTTTCGGCAAAATGGTCTGAAATCGTTAATTTTTTACTTTTCGGGAGTTTAGTACCGTCTTGAGGTGGTTTTTGCGGTAGCAAGACCGCTGAAAAAGTAACGCAAAGCGTCAATCGGATGGTCATAGACGCCGTCCTTCAGCGGAAGCTCCGCATCGGGGCCGGAAGTTGCCGTATCGGGATAATGATAACACTGCAGCGCCTCAATCAATCGTACGCAGCGGGGGCTTATTACGAGCCTGCTGGCCCCGTCGCCCGCACGCAACGCCCGGCGGATAAGCTCTATCCCGGCCAAGATATTGCTCCTGCGATAACGTGTGCGTATGCCCATCGACCGCAATTCCTTCACACTACTGGTGCCGGTAACATCGTTTCTGCCGGCACCGGCGGGGTCGCAAAACGTCGCCGCCACTCGCTCCTCGCTGCAGGGTGTCCTGCGTTTAATCTCGTCGGCATGCACATTAACCGCAGCCCGTGAACGGACGTATTCATCAATCACCCTCACACAGCCTGACGAATCGACCTGAAGCCACAGACAAACAAACGGATTCACAAAGCCGAAGTCGAGCGCTCGATAAAGCGGCAGGTCCCGGTCATAATCCACCGGCTCAACGTGCAGGGCCGGGTCGAACTCGGCAAAGACGACATTTTCGAGCAAGGGCCGGCGGCACAGCATCTCCGACTCAAAACCCGCCCTGCTCGCCCGGCGCATCTGCGTTATGCAGTCGTCTATCTTTAGATACCCGGCCGCCCGCTTCGCCCTGCCACCGCAATCGCCCCACAGCGGACACTGTGAGCAGGTTCTTTCGGTGCATTTCTCAATCACCTCCCACATGCACCATTTGAATACCGGCGTATTGTTTTTGTCGGCATCTGTAATCAGTCTTTGCATCAGACCGTAAGGCCGGTGCATCGTGCTTATCGTCTCCATCGATGCGATGATACTGTCTTTGCTGTGTGTGACGAACTTGGCGGCGGAAAAGACCTGCTCGTCGAAAAGCTCCACCTCGTCGCAGCGAAGCTTCTGGACGTGTGTGCCGCGGACGCTCGTCGCCGACTGCGTCAGCACCTCGACCGTTGAGCCGTTTAGAAAAGCGCACCTTTCCTTCCGCACAGGCCCTGCCAAAAATGCCTCAAAGCCCTTGGCCACGAAGCTTGTCAGGTATTCATACATCCTGCCCGACTGTTCACCCGAGCCGCCCAATATTCTTATCTGACAGCCGGGCTTAAAGATACAATCAAGCAGCGTAGCTATCGCGGCCAGCTCGGTCTTGCCCCCGCCCCGATTGGCCCAGACAATGCAGTCGCCGTTTAACCGATTTCTGTCCTCTGTCTTCTCTCCTCTGTCATCTGAACTGTAAGCATACCACAGATAATCCATCGGCGTTGCGTGCCCGTCGCACAGCTTTGTGTCCGGCACATCAATGCCTAAGAACACCTTGATGTAATTGGCAAGGTCTCGCCTTGACCTCGGCCTGGTTCGCCGAAGTTTTTCATAGACGCCCGATACTCGATGCCCGATACCCGATCCTCGATATTGGATTGCCGCCCCTTGTTCCTGAACGCTGAACGCCGTACGTTGTTGTTTGTGCTCCATACCCGTATATCCTTTCGTTAATTGATTTATGTTGACTTGATAGTAACGGAAAACTGTCATTCTGAGGCGCAGCCGAAATTACTGTCATAACACAAGCCGTGCCGCGCGATAATACCAACACAAGCCGTGCCGCGCACCCGTCGAGACGCGGTCTCGCCGCGGCTGAAGCGGCCGAATCAAGCGGCCGAATCAGGAGGCAAGATACCCCAAATATAATCTTGCGATTTCTGTAATTGCTCTTGCACGTCTCTGTGCCGGGGTTTCTTTTGGCTCGGCTCCTATAGTCGCTATCGCTTCATCGACTGTCCGCTTCTGGTCGTCGGTCAGGAAAAACACGACAGGATTCAAAAAGGCCTTATGACCAGCAGTCTTTGGCAGCATCGGCCTGTGCAGGTCCTTCAATCTTTCAAGCGCCCGTTTTGTATCGGGCAATTGTTTTGAAAGCTCCTTCACACTGAACCTGTCACTTAACGCCTTGATAAGCTGGGCCTTTTTGTCAAGCTCATCATGACCTGTGAGACGGTTGAGCGTTGCAAGCAAAATCATCGTCTCACTGTCATCCACCCGCCAGACGACACAATCGCACTTTGTGTGGCCGAGTTTCTTCAGCGCCTGCACACGGTGATGCCCGTTGATTATCTCCAAGAAGCCCGGCCTTTTGGGGTGTGGCCGAACTACCACAGGCTCATAATTACCCGTCCTTTCGATATGGGCTGTCAGCTTCCTGAACGTACCATCCTTCATCCTGTTCGGATTAGCCGGATGTGCAATAAGCTTACTGATGTCTATCGATTTGATTTGTTTTATGTGTACCATATTTCCCCTCGAATTTGGTAATTGGTTATTGGCAACTGGTTATTGGTTATCGTTGATTCGTTCACACAAGCCGAGCCGCGCGATAATATCAACAGAAGCCGTGCCGCGCAAGCGGCCGAACCAAATGGTGGAATAATAAAATTATCTTTCGAGCGGCTTGCGCCGCCGCGCTTCTGTTTTGGTAATTCAATAACATTTTACAGAAACCGAGCCGTGCGATAATATCAACAGAAGCCGTGCCGCGCAAGCGGCCGAATCAGAGGGTGGAATAGTAACATTATCCTTCGGGCGGCTTGCGCCGCCGCGCTTTTGCTTTGGTGATTCTATTGTCATGCCGGGCTTGCCTGCCCTCCGTAGCCTCGTGCGAAGGCCGGATCCGGCATCCAGTTCATTTAGCCCCGCGTTTGACACGCCGTCATTCTGAACGCCCACATGTCATTCTGAGGCGCAGACTGTTGTCATACCGGACTTGATCCAGCATCCAGTTCATTCAGCCCCGCGTTTGACACGCCGTCATTCTGAGGCGAAGCCGAAGAATCTCAATCGTTCGTTTACTGTCATTCCAAACTTGATTTGGAATCCATTATCTCACCAAAGGTCGTGGATTCCAGCTCCCTGCCCCTGCCTCCGCAGGGGCAGCATTCCTTCGCAGGGACAAGCTTAGCTGGAATGACAATTATACGCACCAGATTATTCACCCCGATAAATCGGGGTGAATAATAACGTGTGTTATGTCTGACGCTCCGCTTGGAATGATAATGCCTTTCGATTATGGGACCTCGAAGGGTTTAAAAAGTGCCGAATGCCGGTATTTTCCTTATATATTGCGATTTTTCTCTCCCAAAAGACCCGGCACCTAAGCACCAAGCCGCTTTTGCCGATAACAGGCAACATGATACGTACGAGATACTTAATGGACACCGACGACACAAAACCGGCCCGGCGGGTCGAAAAAGATTACTTCACCTTCAACCTGCTGCCCTGCATATTCACCGCAAAATCCATAATGTTCCTTGCCCTGCTCTACTGGGTGATTTATCTGGTACCTGTTTACCTCGAATCACTTGAAATCAGTGTTACGATTGTATGGCTGGGGGCAACCCTATTACTTTTTATGAACAAAGATTACGCAGGCCTGTTGGTAGCGCCCCTGGCGGCTTATAACCTTGTCCATGACCTCATCGTTGAACTGCCCAAATTCGACTCGAAAGCCGTCCATATCGCCGCAACACATAATATCTCAGAAGCGACCGCTTCGGTCTCACTCATCATCCTGCTGGCCCTCGAAGCCGTCTTTCTTGCCTGTTTCCTTTACTATGTCCTGTACATCATCCAGCCGACCCGAAGGTATCCATTCTGACTGTCTGCGAACTTAAAAAAGCCTTACATTTGTCTTACCGGATTAAATCCGGCATCCAGCACCATCCGACATTAGCAACACACTTGACCATTCCACCGAACACAGACTCAGCAGCCGGGGGGACAAAGCTCTAAATCGTTATTGAACCAGATGTAATATAACGGACGGGCCGTTAACTTGCTCAGGATATACCTGGTCCGTTCTATCCCCGGCGGCATCCGCCTGCGCTTACCGTAACCCTGTAAAAAGTCGTTCATTTGACGCTCTATAAAAGCCACCTCGCTTCCGCCCAGCCCCTCTAATTTATCCTGAATCGACTGCGGGTCGATAAACTCGGCCTCATCTATCCCCACCATTCCCAAAGCCTCGATGAGCCGGATACTTCCAGCGGAAGGCTTCGCCTCGTAACGCTTCATCCCGGCCCTTTCAAAGAACGGATGCACCACACCCATCACGGACATCGCTTCGATAATCGGCACACCGATTTGAGGCATCGTTTCCGCCACAAGACGCCCGGCAAGACCAAGTCCGCGATAACGGGGCTCGATAATTACCCTTGCTATCCGGCGGATGTATTTATTGACCATCTGAAGTTGCAGACGCCTGTCTCCGAAACCGCAAAACATCCCCCCGGTCGCGATATTACGAAGCTCGACGTGTGCCGTCGGCATCATATAAACAATCACCCCCACCACAGGGCAAAACCTCGACCGAACCGGGTGCGTATCGGTCATCGCGTAAATCGCAGTATGAGCACAGCCGGCACTTTGACGATAATGAAAGCCGCCTAAGTAGTTGTATTCAGCAAGCCCCGCACGAACAATTTTAAGATACCTCGTAACCGTGCATTCGTTTCTGTTCATCTCGGCCTTTACTGTAAAAAACAAAAATTTTGATTTAACAAAGCCCTTTTTCGGGCCGATTAATTATGTGATACGCGAGTTTTTATTGCTGTTGGTGAAAAGGAAAAAAATGATTGGGACAAAAGCCATGACACAGATAAGAGACGTTATGGAAAGCAATGTCGTTACCGTAAGACGGGGCACCCCCGTCCTCGATGCCGTAAGAACGCTTGTGCAGCACAACTTCACCGGCCTGCCCGTCGTCGACAGGAAAAATAATGTCATAGGTATCATCAGTGAAAAAGATGTGCTCGCTTTGTCTCTGAGCATACACGACAAGACATACGACTCCAGCGCTTCTATCTCTAAGGTCGAGGATTTTATGACAACCGATGTTATTACCGTCGATGTGAACGAGCCTTTCAAGCAGCTCTGCACCTGTCTGATGAAACATCCTTTCAGAAGGATTCCTATAACGGATAAGGGAAAGATAGTCGGTATCGTCAGCAGAAAAGACATCATCGCCTACATCATGCACATAAAAGGCTGATTTCGCTCCTGTGTTGCACCGGTGCCGTTTAAGGTTGATACGACCGGGCGCTACCTGTCCCCGTCGGTTGCGCTTTTACCGAAGTGCCGTTTATAATTATTATCACTTCCGCTTGATTGTCATCCCGACCGCTAACATTCACACAAGTCGAGTCCGGCAGTACTGATAGGCCGAATCAAAACAGAAGCCGAGCCGCGCGATAATACCAACAGAAGCCGAGCCGCGCAAGCGGCCGAATCAGAGGGTGGAATAACAGAATTATCCTTCGGGCGGCTTGCGCCGCCGCGCTTTTGTTTTGGTGATTCGATTGTCATGCCGGATTTAATCCGGCATCCAGTTCCCGCCAAGCGGCTCGACTAACGCAATACGCCTCACTCAATACGAAAACCGTCGCGAAGCGAAGCAATCTCAATTGATCGAAACGAGAGATTGCCGCAGACGCTTTCGGCCCGGTCGCAATGACGATATCAAGTTTTCCACAGAGCAAACTAAAAACTCAACACTCAAAACTCACACCTGCCTTCGCAAGTCCCGATAGATAATTTCCGTCTTGCCCGTCAGATGTTTTATCACCACAACGTCCGGCTGCAAATCGCACAAAAGGTCGTCATGGCTGCTTGCCAGAACAAACGTCCTGCCGCTCTTGCGTGCAACCTTGGCGATGTTATGCGAAATCACCGCCGCCGTTATCCGGTCCAGACCCGAACAAAACTCGTCCGCAAAAATCATCTCCTTGCCGCTTGAAAGTGCCTTCGCCAGGCGATAACGATACTTTTGGCCCTCACTCAGCTTCGCCGGCTCATTCAAGACCGAAAATACATCGCTCAGACCCGCCCTGCTCAATATCCGCAAAGCCTCAAAAAAACCGCCCTCGATACAATCAATCAGAGACTTGCCCTGTTCAAGCTCGATGTCGCAAAGCCTTATCCTTTTGTCCGGCTCGGCCAGCTTGTAAAGTTCTGTCAAAAGCACACTCTTGCCCGAGCCCGATGCGCCGGTGATGTAACAAATGTCGCCCGCCTTAAGATTAATATTGCATCTGTGACAAACTACGTTTGAACGAAGCCTGTCGATGTCAAGACCGAACATCCGCATCACCGATACAACCTTATCGCTTAACGCACCGCACCAGCGGAATTCCTTTTCTACACTATAATTTCGCATCATCGTCCTTTCTTCCAACTTCACTATCTATCAACGACTGCAACCGCCTTACCGCCTTGCGAACCTGATAGACCGTAAATTCTCGTTTTCGGGCAATCTGTTTCTGTGAAAGTCCTTCTAAAAAATGGTCCCTCGCTACCGCCTCCTCGAGCCTGCTCAACCGCCCACGCCTGCGAAGACACTTCATATATTCCCCACCCAATAACCGATGTGTCAGCCTCCGAACCCTTCTGGCTATCGTTGATTCGCATACACCCGCAAAAAGCGCCATCTCACCAAAAGAGCTTGCGTTGGAAAGATACATCTGAATCAGCACCTTGTCTTTGCTTGGCAGCATTTCGGACCGCATTTGCAAAAGCTCCGCAAAATTTGGATAACACGACCGGCCCGAATCCCGGCCACCCTCAATCGCCGACCTGCCAATTTCGAATTGATTCTTTCTCAAAACACAGCCCGAAAACAATATATTATAAGTTATATATCTAACAAACTCTCTGCTATCTTATCAGTTTATACAATAACAGCAAGAGCTTTTTTAGCTTTTTTTTAATTTTTTTTTGGAATTAGGCTCTCGATGAGCTAAGGAATGTAAATATATGTTGTCTAATTGCTTGTAATATAAGAAGTTAAAGCAGCCAATCAATGCTTGGCTATTGTTGCAAACTTTTAAAAAAATAGTGAAAAAATGTTATTACGGGCTTTGACGCGGAGAACCGTGGGTAAAACCCGCGGCTAAATAAAAAGGTTATTTTTGTCGGTCTTCTTGCTCCGCCGTGCCACCTTCCGCCGGCTTGCACCGGCTGGCTTCTGTTTTCTGTACGCTGCCCGCTGTACCCTGTTCCTGTTCCATTCCCATTGTCCTTTCGTGAATTGTCATGCCGGATTTGCCTGCCCTCCGTAGCCTCGTGCGAAGGCCGGATCCGGCTTCCAGTTCATTTAGCCCTGCGTTCCACGCAGGGTCATTCTGAGCCCTTTGCTTCGCTCAAGGACAGGCTCCGCGAAGAATCTCAAGTTGTCATTCCAAACTTGATTTGGAATCCAGTTTCGGTCTATCTGTCATTCCCGCGTAGGCGGGAATCCAGTTTTGGTCATTTGTATTTTGATATTGGTGCTTGTTTAGGGTTTCGGATCCCCGTTTTCACGGGGACAAGCTTCGAGCTTAATGCTTCGGATTTTATTAGTGTAGGGTGCGATGAATCGCACCGGAATTTCTATTGTCATGCCGGATTTGCCTGCCCTGAGCGGAGCCGAATCAGCCGAAGGCCTTTGAAATGCAGAGAGAGCCCTCTCTCTTTCTGCTTGAATGTCTTTATGTTTATTATTATTGTTTATAGTAGCCGCACATTGTGGCGTTCGTTCAGCAACCGTTGTGGCATTCGCTGGCCGTTTGTAGTTTCCCGGAGTCTGATATTTATCGTAGTTACAGGTAGTTACGATAAATCCGCGTGTGGTTTTCCGTGTGGCAACCATTGCGGCTTTCATTAACCCCTTCACAGAACCTTCGCATTAAACTCGAAACAGAGATTATGCGTTGTTTTACTGCAAAGTGCGTGAGGAACCAATGAAGCAGAACCGAAACAGTGAACTGCACACTTGCTCAGCATCGAGGCCGTCTTGAAAGCCTCGATGCACATCAGCCAGTTGGATTGTTTACCGGCCGGCCTCGGCTCCGATTACTTGCCCTGTGTGGTCCGGACCGACAATTCCTTTATCGCCTCGCACTGAATGTGCTTGTCGTAATGACCGTCCGAGTTGAGTGCATATACCTTCAGGGCATTGCTGTCAACCGCCTGAAGCTGGTCGGTACGAATCAATTCGTTGAAGTTCAGCTTCCGCATCGTAATGTCAAGCTCATCGTCACCGGTCGTGTTCTCTACAACGCTCAAAAGGAAGTCCAGACCCAACAGCTCCATCCCGCCTTGCAGGTCTCTTGTTCTTCTTCTGGAAGGCTCGCTTCGGAGCTTTTCGCTTCTTCTCGGCTGCCTGGGCTTGCCCGCCTTTTCTTCTGCTGATACCTCTTCGATTACTGCTGCTGCATTGTTGGAATAATGCCCGTCTGTCGAACGGGGTTTGACAACTGTGTTTGTTTGCATCTGGTTCACCTCATCAATCCTTTCTGTTTGTCTTGGATTTGTAGGCTCCGACTCAAACGTCGAAGCTGATGGCAAAATTCCCAAACGGCCCATATCGCCTCCGGGTTCCCGCTCAACTCTTTGTTCTTCCACAACCGGGCCAACCGGTACAACACTACCAACCTGACGGGACTGCGGATAGACCACCTTTGAAACCTTCGGCCCAGAGGCTGATTCCTGCTTCTGTTTTGATGCCGGCTGCTCCAGGCTCGCTGGTTTTGCCGGTGTCGCTACGCTTACCACTTTGGGCTTGCCGATTTTACGCCATTTTCCTTTGTCAAGTATCGCATTTTTCATTTGACTTGTCTCCAAACGTCAAAATCCATTTGCTACCAAAAAATACGAAAACCTGCGCACACGTATGTCCAAACATACGATGCAAAGCAATTATCGGCGCCGGCCCGCTTTTGGCTTGAATCAAACAATCCCCGCAAAACCCCCTTTATGAACCAGCCGGCAACTCCTGTCCGATAACAACCTGCACGACATTACTGCGAGCAGAGATGAACCTTTATGAAGAAAATTTTGAAAAAAATATTATAAATCGAACAAACGACTCCCCCCGAAGCGGCGAAACGACAGTGCTCACATTTAAATTTTCCCCGCCTGTCCTGTTACGTCCTGGCCTTTGCCGAAGGAACCCAGTCGGCATGACAACAAAGAACGGTCAGTTTGAGTTCTTTAATATGAATCAACTCTGCGTTTTCAGCGTCCTCGGCGGTGAAATATCCGGGTTAGGGGAGACTGTCCAGAATTTCACCGGGGCACCGAAGAAAAACCCGAAATCGCCAAAGCCGATTCTTTCACAAAGCTGCGACGATTCACAGTGAGCTTTTCCTGATTATTGCGCCGATAGATGTACAAATCAGGGCATCTTAAGGGTGTAAACCTGTCCCTTCTTAAGCTTCAGCGGCCAGCGGCTGTCTTTGTGCTTTACTTCAAAATCCGTCTTGCGCTGTGCACTGAATTCAGCCTTGACGGGTTTACTGTCTTTCCATTCGAGGACCACGGTAACACCGCATCGGGTTCGCACACCTGTTACTTTACCCTCCGGCCATTGCCTGGGACATGCCGGTAGTAACTCAACGCCATCGGCGGAGGATTGTATCAGCATTTCAGCAACTACAGCCGGAAGACCGCCGCAAATATCCACATTAAAAATCTCACCAGGGTCATGATAAGAAGTCAACGCCGGCGACCAGTAGGAATTGCACAGCCAATCCACACATTCATAGGCATGTTCCGTATCCTTGATATGTGCAGCGGCAAGGCCCTTCTGAACCAGCCCGAAGGCCATCTCCGCACCTTTTCTGTTTCTTCTGTATTTGAGTCTGTTTTCGATGGCTGTTTTGGCTGCCTCTATCAATTCCGGACTTTTCTCAAAATCAGGGTCCACTTCGTAGAACAACGGATAAAGATGCGAGGCGTGCCGATGCCTGTTATTGTTTTCAAGGCCCGGCCAGATCCATTCCTTCAGGTCCCCCTTCTCGTCAATCGCATAGGCCGGCAGGTTTTCAAGTATCTGTTTCCAAAGAGTCGCCTTTTCGGTTTTAAGCCGGCCCTGCTTAGACAGTGTAAGAAGATTTCGTATCAGTTGTTTAAGCCCAGCCACATCCATGGTGGCATTAATCGCCAGGGGGTGTTTTCCGCGCGGACCGATTTCAGGTGAATATGAAGGAACAAACATATATTTTTCATTCTTGTCTTTTGCCAGAATGAATTCATAGAAATCCATACAGGCCGTCATAAACGGAATAGCCCTGTCTTTTAGAAATTGTTCGTCGCCGGTATATTGCCAGTAATCATAAAAGAACTGCGACGTCCAGGCACCCTCTGCATACCAAAGCAGGTGAGGATATTCAAAGCCGTAGTGATACGTTTTGCCTGAGTCGCTGGAACGTGACGGCACATAAATTCCGGGAGCACGATACAGCCCGCGGGCATTGTCCTTAAAATCATCCTTCATAGACCACATGTAGCTAAGTTGCGCCTCGATGACTTCCTGGAAATTGCAGTTCAGTCCACAGGCGATGGCTGAGGGGACATTCCCGTTCTGCGTGAAGTCGCCGGACCATGCCGGACGCCACGTTCCGCCCCAAATACCCTGAAGGGCCGGCGGAAGCTGGCCCGTGCTCGATATCAAGACATACCTTGCAGCCTCACACAGCCGGTTAACAAGTTCGGGTTCCAAATTCCCGAATGAAGATGCGGCAACCAGCTCCTCGGATAATCGGCGGGGTTTTTCTGAGCAGCCGAGCTGAAGGCTGAAACGGTTGAACATTTCCGAATGTATTTTCTCATGCTTATTCAAAAGAACCGAATATCGGGTATCCAGAACTTTTTCAATATTTGTGGCAGGTTCCAGAGGGACAGAATATGACAATTTGATGTCAATCAAAGCGATAATTTCGTCCGCATTTCTAACGACCAGCCAATCTCCTTCTTTGTCGTTGCTGCCGCCGGATGCGCGTATTTTTACATCGACATTATATCCCTTAAGCGAGTTTTCCCACCTCTTTTTGAACTTTGTCGAGTAAAGCAGCCGGTCACCCTCTGCGCCGCAGGTTACTTCGGATATAAGCTCATCCACATTGGATTCATCTTCTTCGTCCGATTCCCCGGAAACGGGAAGCTGGCTTAAACGGAATTTGAAATTCAGTGAAGCCGGCTTGGACGCCGTCATCCTTAACACACCCACATTGTCGGCCCGCGAAAAGAACACCGTTAGCTTAAATTCCCGGTCTTCTGTCTTCCAGGCGGTTGTGGCCTCACCGGTTTCGTAATTAACCGAGCGTGCATAATCCGATACCTTTTCGTCGGACAAAGATTTAACCTCCAATTGACAGGCGGGAACCAGTGGATTGGTCCAAATCATCTCATTGATGCCGACTTCTTCGCCCGCTTTGACCAGCAACTCGGCGGCCTTGTCACCATGGCCGTTTAGCGTGAATTCCCGCATCTTGTCAATATATTTATGCAGTGGCGGCGCCGGGTAAGGCGGATATTCCGGCATAAACAGTCTCTCATGACTTAAAATGATGCGCTCATCCAACGGATTGCCGGCAACCAGCGCGCCGATGGTCCCATTACCTGTAATCATAGATTCTTCCCATTTGGACGCGGGCAGCCGGCTGACAAAACCATGCTCAGGAAAATCGATGAGTACTCTTTCGGTATCGGCCAACGAACAGCTCGCAATCAACGACAATAAAGATAATGTGACGATTGACATCCTCAAGCCGAAATTGAAACTTAATTGTGTTGTGACTGATTTTTCTTCGAATCTGTGGTAATTCATAAAGAATGCTCCCAAATTAAATTCACTATTTCCGAATACGCCTTTACGAACCATTATATCACCACAAGCGCACAATAGCCAAGATTCTTCTAAAAAACCTGTCCAAAATTTTTTGCTATCCGCGCAATATTTGATGACATTATTTCTATATATAGTACATTATAACACTTGATTTTGCGATTTTGTCATTGCCGGGTCTGCGGAGCAGAAAGCCTGCCCCGAGCGACCGCAGGGAGTCGAATTTGAAAACTATTGATAATAATCCGATGAAACACCGAACGACCAAAAGAAACCTGTTGTTGTTGATACTAACGGCTGTTGTTTGTTATTTTCTCGGCATTTTCGGACACCTTAACGCCTTTCTGGTTACCTTTGTATTATTTTATGTATTATCATATTCACTCTTTACCAATGTAATCTGGAATCTTCAGACGCATAAAACCAGGCAAAGATTTAAAAACAATCAAATCTTTCTTCACATTATTGTAGTCGGATGCATTATCCTTTTTCTTCTCGGTCGCTCTGTCATATCCAAACACTATATGCAAAATACTTTTCCTCTAATAAGATTAAGCGCAAAATTCGGACTCCTGGCATTTATAATCTATTACGGCATTCGGTTATGTAAAACCGGTTTAAGTAAAATAAACATATTTTTAGCTGTTCTATATTTGGGCTTTGTTATTATTCCGTTTTTACCCTCGTTGTTCAAACTTTCAAATAATGAAAAAGGAAACAAAAGCAAATTTAACATCGAAGCACTACGGTCTCTGCCTTATACAAACTGGACACCCGTCGAAAATATAAATAATGTCTCCGTCACATTAAACAACAAACAGTTGGCAAATAAAGGAATAAACGTCTATAACTTTGTCACCAAAAAGCTTGTGAACCTTATTGATATGGAGGGAAATGTCCTTCACTCGATTAATCTGGACCGCAAAAATGAAATTCGAGGATATTCCCAAAAATCAGAGTTTTGTAAGAACGGCGATATAGTTTGTTATTTCAGGGATAAAATGGTCGCCCGCATAGACTGGAACGGACTTCATAAATGGCAGATAAAAACAAGAGCACACCACGATTTCGACATCAGACCAAATGAACAAATATATATATTAACAAGAAAGGACTCTGTTATGAGATGGCGATTTTTGCCGGTGCCTGTTCTTGAAGATATGATTTATGTTATCTCGCCGGAGGGGAAATATCAAAAAACCATCGGTTTTTTGGAACCGTTAAAAAAAGACATCCCACCAAAAACCGTGCTCAGGCTGTATTGTCGTATGATTCATCCTTTAAACCTCGCAAAAATAATGTGGAAGATGTTAAAAGCCAAGCGTATCTTTAAGGCATCTTCTGTATTTGATATCATGCATACCAACAGTGTCGATGTTTCTGAAAAAAATGTGCCGGGCCTATGCAGCAAAGACGACATACTCATCTCTATAAGAGATATGAATCTGGTTGTAATTTACAGCCCGAAAAAATCAGATTTCGTCTGGAAATGGGGGCCGGGCGAAATCAGCGGCCAACACCATGCTCAGTTTCAGGAAAACGGCAATATTATGTTATTTGATAACGGAACCTGCAGGGGTATTCCGGTCAGGAATTTTTCAAGAGTAATAGAAATTAATCCCAAAACCAAACAAATCGAATGGGAATATACCGAATCGCCGAAAGAAAAGTTTTTCACAACCGGGGGCGGTGAAAATCAAAAACTTCCAAATGGTAACGTTCTCATCACCGAAACCTGTACCGGCCGGGTTTTTGAAGTAACTACAGACGGAAGGAAAGTCTGGGAATTTTATAATCCACACAATAAAGACGGAAACAAACTAAGGGCAACTATCCCCCGAATGTTCAGGATAGTAAATCCTCAGGACTACAGGCACATAAGAGATTTAGAGCATTAACGTTTTATGCCATTTGGGTTTAATACCTGCGATTTTTGTGAAGCAGTTTACTGAGTAACACCGATTTGTCAATCGCCGGCGGTTCCCGGATGCGGTAAAATCCGGATTCGACGCTCCCACCGCCTTCGCGGGGACAAGCTTGGCGGGAATGACAGTGGGGCGCAAGAACTAATTCCAATTGGTATAGTACTCAAACTGACCGATCTGAGTCGGGTATTGGCTTTAAGTGCTTTATTGATAAGATCATAAACAATCTTGTCATTCTGAGGCGAAGTTAGCCTGTCCTGCTTGCCGTGAGCGTAGTCGAACGGAGCTTGTCGAAGGAAAGAATCTCAATCGTTCGACTACTGTCATTCCAAACTTGATTTGGAATCCATTCTCTCATCAAAGGTCGTGGATTCCAGCTGGAGTTTATGCCGTACTCTGATACGGTGCTGGAATGACAATTTTACGCATGAGATTCTGAACCCCGATTTATCGGGGTTCAGAATGACAAGGGTTACGTCTGTCGCTCCTGTCAGCATGACAACAAAAAAAAGGTCAATTTGAGTATAATATGAAGGTTATCCTGCCCTTTCAGGGCTTATGCGGTTATGAATTTCTGTACCTACAGACGACAGATGTACCCGATTTGGAATATTTTTAGCCTTAGTGCTTTACTTTTGACCGATTGCGCCTTATTTTGTAGTGTTTCTTGAAAATGGGCTATGCGCAAGGCTGGGAACGGCTGACGCAACAGAGAAAGTTAAACCTTATTTGAGCAAACAGGATTAACTGTAAGGATATAAGGCCAAATGCTCTCAAAAATAACCGTCTCGCCGGGTCCGCATATAAGCGAGCCGCACTCGACACGCAGCATAATGGGCGATGTCATAATAGCCCTCGTGCCTGCGATGTTCGCTGCGATTATATATTTCAGAATCCGGGCATTTGTCCTTATCGGCGTCTGCGTCGGGACCTGTGTCGCGAGCGAATGGCTTTGTAATCTCATACGCAAAAAACCGAACTCATTAGATGACTTAAGCGCGGTCGTAACCGGCATAATCTTAGCCTTTTCCGTACCTCCCGCCCTTCCCTGGTGGGCTGCCGTTATAGGAAGTGCCTTTGCCGTCATCATCGGCAAGATGGTATTCGGCGGCCTCGGTGCAAATATATTCAACCCGGCTATGGTGGGCAGGGCCTTCCTTACCGCCAGCTTCGGTATGCTGATGACGACCTGGACGGTCCCGGTGACCCTCGACACGACCATGCCCGAAATCGCCGCCACCGGCCGGGGTGCCATAACACAGGCCACCCCGTTGGCCTGGAGCAAACAGGCTATAAAAAAGAAAGTCGATACAAAAGTCGTGGCCGCTCAACTCGATGCGAGTCTTATCGGCCAAATCGGCGGCTGCCTCGGGGAAACAAGCTCTATCGCCCTTTTGATTGGCGCTCTTTATTTGGTGCTCAAGCGAACTATAAATGTAAATATCCCGTTAGCCGTCTTAGGCTCGGCCTTCGTCGTCGCTGCGATGTGCCATCTCATAAATCCGAATGCATACATACCACCCTGGCTGCACCTTACAACCGGAGGCATGCTCATAGGCGCGTTCTTCATAGCCACGGACCCGGTAACAATGCCTCTGAGTACAAGGGGGATGTGGCTCTTCGGAACAGGTGTAGGTGCACTTATAATGCTGATAAGAATTGTCGGTGAGTACCCCGAAGGCGTAATGTATGCAATCCTGATTATGAATGCAGTTACTCCGCTGATAGACCGCTTTTGCAAGCTCACCCCCGCAGGAGGTGTGCCGAATGCTTAAAAACGTTAAATACTTCGCCGAGCAAAGCTGGCTGCTGATTGCGGCGTCCTTCGTCTTCGGATTGCTCCTGGCAGTAACCAACACCGCCTGGGGCCCGATGATCGAACAAAACGAAATAAATAAATTCAACAACCTTGCCTCTCTTCTCCTGACCGATGCCTCCTTTGAAACAGCTCTCAAAGATGTCGAGGTGGATAGCGGCAAGGGCAAAAAAATAAAAACCAGCATCAAAAAAGGCGTTTCCAGGGACAGCGATTGTGTGGGTTGGGCGTTTGTGTGTGAAGGGTCCGGCTTTGCCGACAAAATCAAGCTGGTATTAACCGTTGACGCTGCTTTTGAGAAACTGGCCGGCTTCGGAGTGCTCGCAAGTAATGAAACGCCCGGATTCGGTGATAAAATAAAGGGCGATTATTACCGCAACCAGTTTGTCGGCGCACCGGCGGCGCAGCTTGTGCTTTCAAAAACAGGAGACGACAAAATTATCGACAACGAAATCGTAGCCATCACAGGTGCCACCGTCAGCAGTGAAGCGGTAGTGAAAACAGTGAATAACTATATCAAACAGATTAAGACCTGTATGCAAACCGAAGGATTGTTGAATAATGCCGAGTAACGATTCTGCAAATGTTTCTTTCGCCCGGACCTTCGCAGCCGGTATATGGAACGAAAATCCGGTGCTGCGGCTGCTTTTGGGGATGTGTCCGACCCTGGCGGTAACCGCAGCGGTAAAACCCGCCCTTACGATGGGTCTTAGTGTGATATTTGTCCTCTTTTGCTCAAACATCGTTGTCAGCCTGATGCGAAATATGTTAAAACCGCACCTGAGAATTCTGATGTTCACACTGACAATCTCGACCTTTGTTACCATTGCCGATTTATTCCTGAAAGCCTTTGCACCGGTGATGAGTGAAACATTAGGACCCTACGTCCCCCTGATTATCGTTAACTGCATCATAATCTGCCGAGCAGAGGCCTGCGCCAGCAAGAACACTCTCGCCGTCAGCATCGTGGACGCCCTGGGCATGGGAGCGGGATTTACCCTGACGCTGTGCGTATTGGCCGGGATAAGGGAGCTTCTGGCAACAGGCAAGGTCTTCGAGATTCAGGTAATGCCGGGCGCGTTCGTTCCCTGGGCGGCGATGGGCATGCCGGTCGGAGCGTTCATAACGTTGGGACTTCTTTTGGGCGCGGTTAATCTGATTACCAGGAAAAATCCTTAAGGATTAATGATATGGATACCCTGCAGATACTATTGATGGGTTTTATATCAGTCGTGATAGTCAACAACCTTGTGTTCACAAAGTTTCTGGGTATATGCCCGTACCTGGGCGTATCCGGCAGAATCGATATGGCCTTCGGAATGGGTTGTGCGGTAACATTCGTCGTTACCCTAAGCGGGACGCTTACCTGGCTGATTGACCACCTGATTCTTATGCAATTTGGTCTGGAAGTAACACGCTATGTGTGTTTCATCCTTGTTATCGCAGGCGCCGTCCAACTGGTGGAAATGTACATAAGGAAATTTTTCCCCGCTCTCTACGACAGCTTCGGGATATTCTTGCCGTTGATAACTACAAACTGTGCTATTTTAGGTCTGTGCCTCTTCGTAAATCTGTGGGGAATAGACAATCTCCTCGAAGCCGTCGTTTTAAGCGTCGGCGCAGGAATCGGCTTTACATTGGCTATCTGCATAATGGCCGGTATTCGCGAGAACCTGAACCTTGCCGATGTGCCGGTTTGCCTGAAAGGGGCACCGATAACGCTGATAACGGCCGGGATTTTAACGTTGGCCTTTATGGGTTTTGCCGGAATGATTAGGTAGAACAGTATTTAGCCCCGCGTTTTACGCGGGGTTTTGGCTACAGAATAAGTAGTGAATAGTATTTATTATGGTTTTGGCAAACATCGTACAATTATGGCAAGATGCGTGGCCGGCGGGACTTACTATGTTGGCTCTGGGGACGGGTTTTGCCGTGGTCCTGTTGATTGCGAGCATAAAACTCAAGGTTACCGTTGACCCTAAGATAGAGCAGGTCCACCAGGCCCTGCCCGGTGTTGACTGCGGAGCCTGCGGCTTTGCAGGCTGTGCCGCTTATGCAAAGGCCGTCTCCGCAGATCCCGAACTTTTAGGCAAATGTGCCCCCGGAGGAGCCGAAACCGCCGGGAAAATCGCCCAAATTCTCAATATTCAAATCAGCAGCTCCGGCGGCCTCGTAAGGCCAATCGTACACTGTCGCGCGCATACCGATGACAAGCAGTTCTACGCTGAATACGACGGCATCATGACCTGCACCGCCGCCAATGCCCAGCCCAACGTACAGGCCTGCAATTTCGGCTGCCTGGGCTACGGCGACTGCATAAGGGTCTGCAAGTTCGATGCACTGCACATCATCGACGGCCTTGCAACGGTCGATTATGAAAAATGCACGGGCTGCGGCGCCTGTGCAAAGGCCTGTCCGAGAAACCTGATTGAAATGGTCGGATTTGCCCAGGAAAACATGATGACCGTAGCCTGCAGAAATCGCGAAAACCCCAAGACCACCCGTCAGATGTGCAGGGTAGGCTGCATAGGCTGTAAGATGTGCGAAAAACAATCCGATATCTTTAAGATAGAAGACAATCTCGCCCGCCTCGACTACGAAAGATACCAGCCGTCCGAACAGGCCGAAACCGCAATGTCAAAATGCCCCACCGGCGTAATCGTCTATCGCGGAAAATCCGCCCCAACTCCCCGAAAATCCGCCCAAAAACCTGTAGCCGCAAAAGAATAGGTACACTTGGGATGCCGGTTTTTACCTTGTATCATTCACTCCCTATAATGGCTTTCACAGCATTCAGAAATACTTCAGCAGCCTGAATCGCTTTTGCTGCATCTTCCCGTCGGACATGCAGCGTTACCCCGTAATCTCCGACATCACGTATCTCGAAAAGCCAGTTCAAGTCCCTTCCAAGTTTTTTATCCAGCTTGCCCGTCTTAACGAATTTTTGATGTATAGCAGCAATCACACCACTGTGCTTTTTGAATTCGAATCCCTCATGAAGTAAAACAGCGGTGGCAGCATAAAAGGCGCTATAATAAGCACGAGAAGCCGCAAAATCGAAATATCCGCTTCCGGCCAGTTCCCCGGCTGCTTGTATTGACTGCACAGCTCGTTTGAGATTCGCTGCTATTTCCCCGGCATATTGTGAGGTCATAATGCTATACCTTCACTTTTGGCATTACGATAGAGCTGAATCAGGCCGCTGTTGAACTCATCTACACCGGCTGGCTTTGCCGAAATAAGTTGTTCCGACTCAAGCTGTACAGGGTAAAGCAAATCTGTAATTCTCCGAAGCTCCTGAAAATAATCAAATGGTTTGTCCAAAAGAACAAGCATATCAATATCACTTGAAACATCCGCGGTATTACGAGCCATAGAACCATATAAAATCAATCCTTGAAATTGGACTTGATAATGATTCTTTAGAATATTTTTACATTTCTCTGCTATCTCATTCATCAGGCAATCCTTTTGCTGACATTACCCGTATCAAACCCTATAATACATAAGCGGGCTTTCTGATTTCACTAAAATATCATATTCTTATTCGAATTACAATTGGTTTTCCTTGGGCCAGGGTTTGCGCTGTCCCGCCACTTTTGATGCCGTTGAATAAACTGGTACGGCCTGGGTTGTATCGACGTACCGGCGCACACCCTCGGTATGGATAAGCTCGGCGGTCTTGCCGGCGCCAACCAAAATCGCTTCCGTCTCAGACAGCGAGTCGATTAACTCCAATCCCTTTTCCCCGCCAAGGACACTTACCGCCGTCGCTAAGGTGTCTGCAGCGGTAGCGGTCTGCGCGATAATGCTGACGCTTATAAGTTCATCGGCGCTTGCACCTGCACCAGGATTTATAATATGGCTGTACCTTTGACCGTCAATCTCGGTAAATCGCCGATAGCCGCCGCTCGTCGCCACCGCCATATCACGTAACTTCAATACCAAAAGAAGCCTGTCGTCGGCAGCAGGATCCTGAAGCCCGACAAGCCAGCTTGCCTTATTATCTGACGGCGTGCCGAAACAACGCACATCACCACCCAAATCCACCAGACCACCGACGGCCCCCGCCTTTTCCATCGCCTCTATCGCCGAATCTATTGCATAACCCTTGGCAATACCACCCAAATCAAGCCGCATCCCCTTAACCCCAAAACGCACGGTCTTGTCAGCTCGATTAAGGGCAAGCTTGCCAAAGCCAACTCTCGAACGTGCCTCGGCAAGCTCGGCTTCTGTGGGAAGACGTTTAAGCTCCTGGGCCTGCCGCCACAGATCAACTATAGGGCCGACAGTTATATCAAATGCGTTCTCTGTTTGCCTGCTGTACTCGCCGGAAATCCGTAACACTTCAAAAAGGTTTTCATCAACATGCACCGGTCTTCCAAAAGCTTCGCGGTTCACCTGCGAAAGCTGTGATTCGGCTTTATAATCGCTCATCACCTCGTCAACGTATTTGAGCTTGTCAAATGCAGCCTCCACACAGATGCCCGCGGTTTTGGAATCCCCCGCAACAGCAGTAATGTTGGCGAACGTGCCCATCACAACCCGGTAGCCGCTGTTGGCGGTTTTAAGCCGGGGACCGACCAAAACCCGAATCCCAAAAGCCGCAACCACCGCACCAGCTATTATCAGCGCCGAATACATATATTTCTTAGTCAAGGATATTTTTCTTTCGACAGACATAATACAATAATTCTAATAACATTTGTCATTCCCGCGGAAGCGGGAATCCACAACACTTACCAAATTGTAAATTGTTTGCGGTTTAGGTTCAATAAATCTCTCTGTCGTTGTATAATGCCAATATGCAATCAAAAACAGTGAAAATATTGAAAGAACAGGTCGAGCAAAGGTTTCTGCCCTTCGTCCGCAAACCCTCAAGATATATAGGCGGCGAGATAAACCAGCTCAAAAAAAACCTTGACTCCTGCGATGTGAAGGTGGCTTTATGCTTCCCGGATATCTATGAAATAGGCATGAGCCACACCGGCTTTGCCGTTATCTATCATGTACTGAATCAACTAAATTATATAGCCGCCGAGCGGGCCTTCGCACCCTGGATTGACGCAGAAGAAATTATGCGAAATGAACACTTGCCGCTCTTTACCCTCGAATCGAAAGCCGCAGTCGGCGATTTCGACATAGTCGGCTTTAGCCTCACAAACGAACTTTGCTATACGAACATGCTCAACATGCTTGACCTTGCACAGATTCCTGTCAGGTCAAATGCACGCACCGAAAACGACCCTCTGATTATTGTCGGCGGCCAGGCATCGAACTGCTGCGAGCCGATAGCCCCTTTTGTCGATATCTTCATACTCGGCGAAGCCGAAGAAGCCGTTGTACAATTGGTCGAACTAATCAGAAAACAAAGAAAAGCCGGCGCGACGAAAAAAGATTTACTTACCGAAGCCGCCGTCAGTTTCAGCTTCGCCTACGTACCATCGCTTTATAGCTTCGAATACGACGGTCAAAAGATTGAGTCGTTCAAATCCAGCCTGCCCCAATTCCCTTTGCATTTTGTAAACGCCGTTATCCAAGATTTTGAAAACGCGCCCGTACCTGATGCACCTATAGTCCCCTTTACCCAGACCGTACACGAGCGCGTTACCGTCGAGATTATGCGGGGCTGTCCCGGCAGGTGCCGATTCTGCCAAGCAAGCTTTTGCAGAAGGCCCATCAGGTACCGCAGCGTCGATAAAATCACAGAAATAGCAAAACAAAACTACCACGCTACCGGCTTCGACACCGTCGGCCTCTTGAGCCTCTCCACCGCCGATTATCCCGACCTTGAAAAATTAATTCCGCAACTGCAGAAATGTTTCGAGCCGCTCCACGTCGGCATATCCCTGCCGAGCCTGAGAGTCCAGGAACAACTGCAATTATTACCCAAACTGGTTACCGCCGTCAGAAAAAGCGGCCTTACAATCGCCGTTGAGGCGGCGAGTGAGAGGCTTCGCAAAATCATCAATAAACCAATAAGCGACGAAAACCTCTTCGCCGCCCTCGAAGCCGCCTACAAAGCCGGTTTTCAAAAAGTAAAACTCTACTTCATGGTCGGCCTGCCCGGCGAAACGGATGAAGATATTGAACAAATTGTGGATTTATCTTTTCGAATCGCCAGGTTGCGAAAAAAAATCGACAACAAAACCGCAAACGTAAACATTACGATAAGCTGGCTAGTTCCCAAGCCGCACACACCATTTCAATGGCTCGCTCAAAAAGACATGGTTTATTTTCAGGATGCAAAGAGCATTATCCTGCAGCGCAAACGCGAACTAAATGCAAAATTTCTGCGGTTCAAATTTCACAACATCGAGCGCAGCATGCTCGAATCGGCCATGGCTCGGGCCGATAGACGAATGGGCGATGTCATCGAAACCGCCTGGCGCTCCGGTGCCAAGTTTGATTTGTGGGATGAGTGCTTCAATTATGATTTATGGAAAAAGGCATTCGAAGAATACAACATGAATCTCCAAGAGTGTGCCCGAAGGGCTTTTGATCCAGATGAAACCCTACCCTGGACCCACCTCGGGCGCCCAAAAAAAGATTACCTCCTAAAACACTATAGAGACGCTATACAATTATTAACCAAGATTGCGTATCCAGATTAATCAAGAGTTACACTGCTGCCGTAGGTGGGGACAGAACTCGGCCAGCCGTTTTTCTCGGTCAGGAATTTACTGAAATGATGCGAAGCGTTCGTCTCGCCGTGGACCACAAACACATGCCGAGGCGGCTTTTTCAGGTATGAAAGCCACCTGAACAACTCGTTTTTATCCGCATGGGCGCTGAAACCCAGCGCCTGCACAATCCTCGCCTTCACCTCGCGCATCTCGCCTAAGATTCTTACCTCTTCGGCGCCTTCCACAATCTGCCTGCCTAACGTCCCCTCCGCCTGGTAGCCAACAAACAAAATCGTACTTTCCGGCCGCGATATATGCTCGACAAGGTGATACTTAATCCTCCCGCCCGTGCACATCCCCGAGCCGGCGATGACCATAATGGTACCTTTTACTTTATTAATTGCCTTAGACTCCGCTGTACTCCTTACCATCTTAAGCCCGCTGAAACTAAACGGCGAATGATGTTCGTTAAGAAGCTCTATCGTCTCAGCGTCGAACATCTCAGGATGCTGCCTGAATACATCCGTAACAGACACTGCCATCGGGCTATCCAGAAAAACCAGTATATGCGGGATCTCGTCGGCAAGCTGAAGCTCGTTGAGGTAATACAATATCTCCTGAGAGCGCTCTATCGCAAAGCTCGGTACGATAATATTGCCGCCCGCCTTGACAGTGCTGTTGATAGCTTCTGCAAACTTAATCTTCGTATCCTCTAATGTGTCGTGCGTCCGGTCGCCGTATGTCGATTCTATCAAAATATAATCGGCCTCGTCGAAAACAGCAGGGTCCTTCAATATAGGCCTGTCATTTCTGCCGACATCACCGGAAAAAAGTATGCTCCGCATCTGGCCGTCTATCGGCACCTTAACCTTTATCATAGCCGAACCTAAGATATGACCGGCGTCATAAAACCTCGCCTCAACGCTATCACCCACCTGCACAACCTGCCTGTACTTGACCGGCGAAAAGAGTTCGGAACAGGCCTGTGCATCCTCGACAGAGTAAAGCGGCTTCACCGGCCGGGGCGGCACGTGGCCCTTGCGCTTATGACGCTTGCGCTTAAACTCGGCATCTTCTTCCTGAATGTGGGCGCTGTCAGCCATTACTATCCTGGCAATCTCGCTGGTGGCATCGGTACAGTAAACCCTTCCCGAAAACCCCTCTTTAACAAGCTTCGGCAAAAGCCCGCAGTGATCCAGATGCGCATGTGTCAAAAGTACCGCGTCAATTTCAGCCGGTTCAACCGCAAACCGATTCCAGTTCCGCTCCCGAAACTGCCTTTCCTGATAAAGCCCGCAATCGACTAACAGCTTGCAACTATCCGTCTCCAGAAGGAAACACGAACCCGTTACATTCCGGGCCGCACCTAAAAAACTCAACTTTACCGACACGTTTGCGCCTCGCTAAACAATATATTATTTTGCAGGCAGATTGTAAGATATCTAATATAACCGGTCAAGAAATGATACGCACTATTCGCCGACTACTTTCTGGCTAACGTGTCGATGCCCATCTCCGGCGGGCAAAAATAGCGGGCCGCTACACCGCTGGCTCCTGCTCCGCGCAAGCCATATCCGCACATCCCGTCATAACGCCACTCGTCCTGACCAGATTAGCAAATGAGCAACGAAGATTCGCCTGGCAAAACGCAGTATCTCTCTCCCGGCAAGTAGATACTCTTATTCTCGACCATCATATAATGAGATATCAAGAGGGAGCTGCCTGGTTAAAGCGCCTGTCGGTTGGGACCGGCAAAAGTGTCCTTTGCGCAGCAGATTTTATCAAAAAGCCCCGGCTTTTGCTTGAAGCTCGCCGGAGACAACTGTATAAAGAGATGCCCGTTCCTAAAAATTGGCACCGGGATTATACGCAGGGTAAAGTAGATGTTGAACCTTACCGAAAGTGGCGGGAATTTAGAGCATAAAATGGCCAAAAAAAAGGTGCAAAAATGAAAATTACGATTATTTATGACAATGAGGTTTATAAAGAAGGCCTTGCTGCTGACTGGGGATTTGCCTGTCTGGTGGAGACTGAAAATACACCAACAATCCTTTTTGATACCGGAGCAAACGGTTCCATGCTCCTTTCAAATATGCAAAAGCTTGGAATTGACCACGCCTCTATCGAAAAAGTCTTCATTTCGCATCCCCATTTCGACCATATAGGCGGCCTGTCAGCTTTTCTGAATAAAAAAAGCGACGTCCAGGTTTATGTCCCAGATTCACTTAGAGGAGTTCGTGGCGCCAGGGAAGTGATTTCTATCAGCGACCCTCTGGAAATCCACGAGAACCTCTTCTCCACCGGCCAGCTCGATGGCATAGAACAGAGCATGGCGGTCAAAACGGACAAAGGCATAGCGTTAATTGTCGGCTGCTCACATCCGAAGATGGCACATATTCTCGATGCCGCCTCACAATTCGGAAACGTCGTAGCCATAATCGGCGGCATGCACGGATTCAGTGAATTCGAATTGTTCAAAAACCTCGAACTCATCTGCCCTACCCACTGCACCGCCCATAAAGCAGAGCTTAAATCCCTATATCCCGACAACTGCATCGAAGGCGGAGCAGGAAAGATAATAAACCTCTGAAAAAGCTACACATAAAAACCCTCGACCTGCCGTCATTGCGAGGGTGCCGAAGGCGACCGCTGCAATCTCGACCGAAAATTTGTCATTCTGAACGGAGCGTAAGCGGAGTGAAGAATCTCAATACCAATAGTAAACAGTCAATAGAAAATAGTAAATCGTAACGCCCTGAGCGAAGTCGAATGGCTTGTTTGGCCGAGTCTTGTGTCCATTACCACAGAGCACCAAGCGTAAACGCGGGGTCATTCTGAACGCTATACGCTGAACGCTATATTTGCAAAGAATCTCAACCCAATATACAATATCAAATGCTTGTGCCCGCGCAGGCGGGTAGACAATATAAAATTGCTAAGTCCGCTACACGCTGAACGCTGTACAATTCTGCCTTGACCCCGCTTCACCAGCGGTTGTTTATGCCAGTTTGTAAGCGATTTGTTCATCGAGAATGTCTTTTACGGTAAGGGGGATTATACTCTTGCCGGACTTTTTGAAAAACGACTGTATTTCACTCATCGCACCGTCCGAAAAATCAAAGGAAACAAAAAATCCCTTCGTGCGGTCTTCACGCATCATCACGGCCTCGAAGGAATCGATATCGGGACGGCCGGTCTTTTCCTTCTGCTTGACCTGAATGGGATACCACACATCCATAAAATCCAGTTCGCCTTCCTTTTTCTTAGGCGTCGCCGACACCGGATAAATCCGACCGTCGATGCCCATATCACCCACCTGCGCCTTATTTGGAATACCGCCCAGCGCAATAACCGCCCAGTTCTCAAATTCAAACGGTGGAATCTTGCTAAGCTGCTCCAGCGTCCACGGCAAATCACGAACGATAAATCCCCGACCAATGCGCCAGAGTTTTTCATCCTCTCTCATCCCGCACACATCACGCAATCGCTTTGCCATCACCCTGCAAGCCGTCGGCGATATATCAATCCCTATCCACTGCCGACCCAAATTCTCCGCCGAAACCAAAGCCGTCCCACAACCGCAAAAAGCATCTAATACAATATCATTCGGATTACTGGACGCCTTGATAATTCTATCTAAAAGAGCAAGCGGCTTTTGTGTCGGATAACCAAGCGACTCCTTCGCAGCACTTGAAAAAGTTGTTAATGATGGAATGTCATCCCAAATCGAATCTATTGGCTGACCTTTAAGTTCGTTTACATAACGCTTCAAACTTGGAACACCACCCTTTGAAGGGAAATAAATTCTACCCTCGGCAACCAATTTTTCCAGATCTTCCGGTGTGCGCATCCAATGACGGCCTTTACCAATTTTGGAGGGGTCAAACCCACGCCACGTTTTACCGGTTTCACCATTTCGTAATCCCGAACCAGTTAAGTCGTTTATTCTAAACTTTCCCCGAGTATCAACGTACTCATCAGTATGTTTGAAATACCCCTCCAAGTAGGATTGTGAATATTCTTTAAGTTCAATATTAAACGTGGGTTTCTTCCCATTTGAGTAGCGAAAAATTATATCATGGATATGTCCAAATCCATGAGTATCTGCGTGAGCTGAAGTACGCTTCCATACGATTTCGTTTTCGAAGCTGTTTTCACCGAATATCTGGTCTAACATTATTTTGACATAATGCGATGCGTGCCAGTCGCAGTGGTAATAGAACGAGCCGGTTTTCTTTAAGACACGATGCAACTCGACGCAACGCGGGCGCATAAACTCGATATATGCCTGTGTCGAGGCGTGGCGGTCCTCGAAGGAGCGTTTTTCTTTTGTCTCACCCCAGAATACCTCATAGTTTCGGTTGGAGTTAAAGGGCGGGTCGATATAAATCAGGTCAACGCACCCATCGGGAAAATTTTTAAGCTGGTCGAGATTGTCCCCGCAGTAAATAACCCGCGTATCAACCAGTGCAGATGGTTTTCCCGCAGAAACTGCCTTTGGGGTTGTTTTTTTAGATTTTGATGCCTTCTTCTTAGCCATATGCTCCAAGTGTACCTAAAGTCCCCATATTTACAAGGGGATACTGTGCTTTATTTCCCAGTTTCCTGTTTCTCGATTTGCTTTTCTAATTCTTCGACAAGTTCTGGACTACGTTTGCGAACTTTATATTCCGATTCATTAATTGGTTCACATTCGATAAATGAAAGATCCAGCTTTATATTTAACTGAGGTTCATACATCTGATATAAGCCTTCTGTGGGTTCCCCATCTATAAGCCAATCATCTCTTTTTACATATCTTACTTCTGGCTGAATAACTCTATGTTTATGCGCAGTCCAAAGTTCGGATACATATTCTTGGTCCTCTTCATAGGCAAAATAAATTGAGCTGTAACTATGATGCAATTGAAGGGCGTTTAGTTGTGATACATCAGATTTTTCAACTAAGTCAACGAATAGTGACTGCTTATACCATCCTCCATAAATCTGATCATCGATCAGCATCAATACTGTGTCGGAATTCAATGGATAAAAAACTTGCAAACCAGGAGTTTGTACCCCCAATACCCCACGATGCTTGACGTTTTGATAGTAAGTGTTATAAAACACAACCGGCGAATCACCAAAAATGAATGGATAGTTTGTATGATTGCGAATTATGTAGAAATTTAGATCGGTTAAAAGAAGTGCGTTTTGAAAGGCTGTATCTATGGAACGTATCACCGCGTTTTGAGGTGTACTACTAATACGGATAGCACCGTTTGAAATGTCTTCTAAGATTTGTTCACGGTCTTCAACGTTTGATGCGTACTCTATATAATGTTCAAACGCTTTGAGATACATCGACTCCATTGCAGGAGACTCTTTTTTGATTTGAAGCTCGGTACGAGCACGTTGAAAAAGCACCGCTTCCCAAATTCCTGAAATATCTGATGCAATCTCAGGAATGTTTGGGGGATCAGACGATTCAGACCAAGCTAGTTCAAGCATTTTCCGAATTGCAATACTCTGTCTAACCTCAAGTTTGGACAATAAAGATTCGATCTTTCTATTGCCATAGAATTTATGACGAGCACATTGCCCTTTTATACTAGCGTTTATTATTATTCGATGTTCTTTCTTCAGAAGAACATGTATTCGACGGTCTCCCCATGTGAATAACTTGAAATAAAACTGAGGTACAAAATGTTGGTTTAAATATTCCGTCATAGCTTTTTCTTGAGATGAACAATGGTGCAAAGAAAATCTGAGCTATCAGATTTTTCGTTGCTTCTTTTCACTGTATGCACCAATTGTACATCTACACCCTTGCTCAAAAGGATCCGAATCACAAAAATTAGAAAAAAGAATTTCCCTCATCTTTCCAATCGAATAAGACTTTCCATTCCTGCTTTTACACTTTTTACATGAATGCTCATCTCCACCTATCCATTCCGCTTTCGAAAAATGTAAACGTTCGAGTTCAATCAATTTTTCAAGCAGTTGTTTTCTTACTATTGAAATAGGATTTCCAGTTCTCCTAAAAACGGATTTGCAGTTATGGCATTTTATATTGCCCTGATACTCTTCTGGGATATACCCGATAGTACCACATATACAACAGGTCGCTTTTATTTTTTCGCACATTCCGTTTTCTTTCTCTGTGGCCTTCTGTGAACTCGGTGGATTTTTTCAGCTTCGTGCTTCTTCTTTCTTTATTGTTCACAGTTAACGTCTAAAAACCCTCTGCGTTTATATTACGCACCAATAGTTCAGAATTTCATTTGATCTTCTTTGTCCATTGGAGGCCATTCAAAATGACAAACCGACCCATTTCCTATACATCCACCCTCACTAACGCCTCTATCATCAATTCTATATAAATGCAGACGGTAGTGTTTTCCATCAGGGAGAATGATGTGTTGAAATTCTACAGGGCAATGATCTGGGTAGGGACTCAGTATAGCCTTGAGTTCACCAACTGTTAATTCCATTTCCTTATTCTCCTATGAATTTTTAATTCGTTGGTATTGCATTTTTTTCACAGCAAACGTATAAAAACACTCTGCTTTTTTATCCCGCACTTAAAATACCATCGCGCCCTGCTGGACTGTCCCGGTTTACTTATTGTTTTGGCTCACCGTCCAGTATGTTTGAGGAAATCAAGAATCTTCCATGCAAGGCTAATATGCTCGCGAATTTCATTACGAAGGTCTTCATTGTCGAAACGTTTGCCAAATTTTTCTGTCAACTTACGTTCGATAATTTCGCGTAAGATAACCTCATCATCGATTGTAAAACCGTGTTCCCTTTGGTATTGGTCAACAAAAGCATACCAACGGTTCATATCTGAAGGATGGTCTGTATGCCAAGTGTCAGGGCCCAGCCAAGCATCCAGAGCTTTTTCAGTGTTAGGTTTAAGCTGCATTTTGTTCTCCCATTATTTTCGTTTTTACTTTCAACAATCCTCCCGCTAACACGTTAAACCTACATTAAACCTAACCACTACCCCAGTCAACAAAATTTCTTCCCTCAAGAAAAGTTTTAATCATTTGAATTTAGATATTAGGGATTGTTTAGGATTGAGAGCTTAGTATTTACAATTTCTTGCCTCCAGCCGCTCCACCATCAATTCACCATTTACAATTTACCTTTTACCATTCACCATTTATGTCCTTCTTCAAGAACACCAGACAGACAAAAAAACAAACTGCGTTAATCTGCGCCGATCAGCGTCTAAAAAACAAAACGCAGTAAATTCCACAAACTCAAAACCTTGTCCCGTACTCGTTACGGGATCTACCTGAGAACTCAAAACTACTTCCGCCCTCCGTGTCCTTCGCGGTTAATAAAAATTCACTGCTGAACGTAGTGAACCCCCGGCCCGCCCTTTATTGAACCGGTTAAAGCAAATACTACACACCAATCACCAAATAATATATACTTGCCCTCCGGCATGAATGCGAAAAAGGTACACATAAAAAGCTTCGGCTGTCAGATGAACAAGCTCGATTCTGCGCTTGTAGCCGCTGCGCTAAAGGATGCCGGCTTTGAACCGACCAAAAAAGCAAAAGAAGCCGATGTGGTCCTGATAAATACCTGCTCGGTCCGCCGGCACGCAGAAGACAGGGTCTTTTCTCACTTGGGCCATCTAAAGCATATAAAACAAACCAGCCCACAGCTCATCGTCGGCGTAATAGGCTGTATGGCCCAACGCCTCGGCGGCGAGCTTCTCGACCACGATGCGGTAAATATCGTCTGCGGACCCGCACAAATCCCGCAAATCCCCGAACTTGTCAAAAGAGCACTCGAAAAGCCGATTAAACTCCTGAGCATAACTGAAGACATCCGCCAAAAACCGCCAACCACGAATAATACAATACTCTCGATTCAAGACGAACTGCGAATCCACCAATGTCATTCCGGGCTTGACCCGGAATCCATTTCCACGAATGGAGAAACCGCGTGGGCCGCAGGCTCACCCCACGAAACACTCAGAAACCGCGTGGGCCGCAGGCCCACCCTACAAATTACTGAAAACATCCGCAAAAAAACCGGGCATGCCTCTACGAACTACGAACTACGAACTATGAACTCTTTAGATGATTTCGAGCTTGCCTACGACACAGACTCACACCACATCCCGCACCAGGCCTACGTCCGCGTAATGCGAGGCTGCAACAACTTCTGCAGCTACTGCATCGTACCCTACGTCCGCGGGCCGGAGGTCTCCAGACCGCCCGGACGAATTATCGAACAAATCAAAAAACTCGCAGACAAAGGAATAAAACAGATTACACTGCTCGGCCAGACGGTAAACTCGTATAAATACCCCGCCGGCGACAGGACATATCGCCTGGCCGATATACTGGAGATGGCGAACCGGGTCGATGGTATCCGCTGGATTCGCTTCATAACAAGCTACCCCGCCGGTTTTGACGAGTCGATACTGCAAGCAATGGCCGATTTGCCGAAGGTCTGCCGGTATCTGCACATACCGGCTCAAAGCGGCTCGGACAGAATCTTAAAGGCAATGAACAGACGCTATACAACGGCAGAGTATCTCGACCTGCTCGCCAGGGCGCGCGAAATTGTGCCCGGCATCGCGATTGCGGGCGATTTTATCGTCGGTTTTCCCTCCGAGGCGGACACCGACTTTGCTGCAACGGTCGAGCTTGTGAAAAAGGCTAAGTACAAAAACTGCTTCGTCTTCAAATACTCGCCCCGGCCCGGCACACGGGCAAACGACAAACTCGCCGACTCCGTGCCTGCTAATGTGAAAAAGCAGCGAAACACCGAGCTTCTGGCCGTGCAAAACAAAATCAGCGCCCGGTACAATAAACGCTTCTTAGGCCAAACATTAGAAGTGCTTGTTGAAGGTACAAGCAAAAAACCGCATCTGGATAGTGCCGAAAACGCCGGTATGCCGCAGTTGGTCGGCAGAACCGCCACCGATTATATCGTGGTATTCAACGGGCCGGAGTCGTTAGCGGGTGAATTTGCAAAAGTAAAAATCACAAAAGTCAGCCCCCTGACTCTGTTCGGAACAATCTGAATCGCAGTCACCCGTAAGTTTTCGCCTGACGCCCCGCAAGTCAAAGTCAAATGGCTGCGGGGTTGGCGAACTTCTGCCTGAGAGTTCGGGCCAGTTTTGCGATGTCAAACGGCTTTGCGAAATAACCGTCAACACCCTCGCATATCGCCTTTCCCACATCGGCAGGCCCCTTCTTTGCCGTCAGCATATAGATAGGCGTTCCGGCTATGTCGGGGTCTTTCTTAAGTTCGGCAAAGACCTCCATCCCGTCCATATCCGGCAACATCCAATCCAAAAGAATCACGTCAGGCCGATATCTGCGGGCAAGGTCAATGCCTTTGCGACCATCAGCAGCGAGGGTTACCTCGAAACTGTCCAACGCCGGGTGGCAGGCGAAAAGATCACGAATGTGCTTCTCGTCATCAATTACCAAGACAGAAATACGTTTACTCATCTGCTAATCCTTTTGTGTGTTTTTTCCGGAGCGATTTTTGCCCCCGAATTTTTCAGGTACCGGTCGAGTCGGTCTTCCCATTTCTTGCCCGGTTGGCCGGCTCTAATATCCCTTATCGGCGCAATCCTTAGAGTAGTTAAGCAGAAGTTTCGGGATTTGGCCGGGCCCGGCCCGCCGATGTTATTGAACCGGTTTCGCCACAAAACCGCATATCCCGGGATTGAAATTGGGTTTGGTGCCTTTGGGCACGTAGGAACGGGGTTATGGAATATCCTTCACGGTGATAAGCTCCACTCATTTTACCTATTTTATCATTGGGTTCGTTTGGGTTCGTTTTCTTAACATTTGGTTTTGTCGAAATCACGGTAAGTCCTTGTTTCATCTTTAATTAAGCCTTATTTTTAGTTGTTAAGATTGGGTTCGTTTTGCATAAAAAAGGTTCGTAGTTCGTTTTTCGGGTATCGCGTCTCGTTGTTGGCAACGCATTTCGGGCAGTTTTCCTGGATCCCGGCTCGTGGGC